>NZ_JAWYAJ010000025.1:0-27071 GCF_034124845.1 Robinsoniella sp. | reverse complement strand
ATGGGATGCAATAATAGGTGTAAACTCCCTGTTTAAAATCTCACTTGCAAAGATACTCTTCACTGCCTGTCTCATAACCGGGTCAAGCCCGTCAAATGTTTCATCACACAGCAGATATTTCGTATTTGTGCAGATACCCAGTAGTACGGATACCTGTTTTTTCATACCTTTTGAAAACGTATTAATTTTCCGCTTCATATCCAAACCAAATTTTTCTACCAGTTCTATAAATCGAAATTCACTGAACTCCGGATAGATAATCTTGTAATACTCCATCATTTCCTTAACCGTAGCATTGTTAAAATAATACGGTGTATCGGGAATAAAGCAAATGAGCTTTTTTGCCTGAATATTTTCAAAAACCTCCATATTATCAATCTTAACCGAGCCTTTATCTGCCTTTAATATCCCACTCAGAATTCTCATGAAGGTACTTTTTCCAGCTCCGTTGGTTCCAACCAAGCCAAATACGGAACCTTCCCGAATCGTGGTGCTGATATCCGTAATTGCTTTAATATCGCCAAATGACTTACTAATGGACATTACTTCTATCATATTTTACCTCCCCATACACCTCATCAACTTTAATGTAAAATTCATCCCTCGTGATTCCTAATTCCTTTCCCTGTGATACAACGGTCTGAAAATCATCAAACACAACTTTCTTCTTTTGTACCAGCAGATTTCTGTCTCCTGTGACAAAATTCCCCTTTCCTTTTACTGGGTAGATAAACCCCTGCTGCTCCAGCTGCGTATACGCTTTCTGAATTGTATTTGGGTTAATCGATAAATCCATTGCCAGCTTGCGTACAGAAGGCATTTGACTGTCAGGCTCCATAACGCCTTTCACAATCAGCATTTGAAACTTTTCCACAATTTGCTCATAAATGGGCCGCCTGTCTTTGTAGTCAACAATAATCATGAGACTCTCCTTTCTGAAATACTGCCATATCATCTGTACTATCTATCTTAGTACACATATACCTCTATTGTCAACGCCATAATTCTTAGGAAAATCTGAAGATAAAAACCGACCTTTTCTTTTATCAGCAAGTGCGTCGCCTGCAGTTTAAAATGTTCCGTAAACAACTGTACTCATCATGCTGAAACAGAAAAACTATTGAATTTTAACACAAAAAATTCCGGGTCCTTCTCACCTATGCGTGAAAATTACCCGGATTCTGCACAATTCGTACCATTTCTTTCATTTTTCTTTACCGGCTCTTACCGCCCACCTACTCAATACAACAGTTTCTCTACTCCCATTTATGTATGAATGTATATATATGTGCTGACAATACACCCGAAGCATATTTAAAAAATTATTCTAAGCTTTTTAGCAAATAAGCTCTTGCATCTTCGGAATTCTGATAGTCTGCATCTTCTTCTAACATATAGTTTATGGTTACATTCCATTCACCTGCCGGGAATTGCAGCGCCGGGATATCTTTGATGGCTGCACATATTTTTGACTTATTGTATTTGGTATTTACCTGGCGCAAATCTGATACATAGCAATCCAGCTCCTGCGCTAAAATATCCAGTACAGACTTTTTAAAGTTTTCCATAATTTGTGCTTCCTTTCCGAACAATATGATAGCAACTGTCTAGAAAAGTAGACTTTTTTTGACATACTATGTATAATACTAAATGTAGGGTTAAATGCTATTATTTACCACTTTCTAATCTGTCAAAAAAAGTCTACTTTAACTGGCAAAAAAAGTCTACAATTTTTGATAAAAAATTAATTATTTTCCAATTTTAACCAATTAAGGAACGTCTGATGGGATATCCCCATTTTCTTCGCCGCCTTCCGACTGGATATTTCTCCTTTCAGCCAAAGCTTCTTCCATTTCGGAAAATCCGGGTGAATAGGTTTGCGCGGTCTGCCAAACCGAACCCCTTTTAAACGTGCAGCTGCAATCCCTTCTGCCTGTCTGGTTCTTATATTCTGTCGTTCATTTTCCGCTACAAAACTTAATAGCTGCAACACCAGATCGGCAATAAATGTCCCCATCAAATCCTTACCCTGCCTGGTATCCAGCAGCGGCATATCAAGTACATAGATATCTATCTTCTTCTCTTTTGTCAATACCCTCCATTGGTAAATGATTTCTTCATAATTTCTTCCCAGCCGGTCAATGCTCTTAATTACCAGCAAATCTCCCTCTTTCATCTTCCGTACCAGCCTCTTATATGCCGGACGGTTAAAATCTTTCCCACTGAGCTTATCCATATAGATGTTTTCCATTAAAACAGGCAGTGCCTGAAGTGCAAGCAGCTGCCTATCCTCGTTCTGGTCCTTGGATGACACTCTGATATAACCGTATGTTTTCATAATCTCATCATTTCCTTTCTTCTTTCGTATGAAATTATGATAACGGAAAATCGGAAGAAAACTATTTCCAATTTTTGGTAATTCATAAATTAGCACAAAAAAACAGTACTTTTCCCTCTATTTCGAAACAAAAAAAGGAAAAGTACTGCCTTAACACAGATTTCTGCTAAAAAATCATCCAACTATTTTATAATATGTCTTTGCCGTCATCGCAAAAACAAAACTGTATATAATGGCAAAAATAATAATCGTACCAATTGTGCAAATAACAAAAAGATTTGAATTAAATAAGCCAAACATAAATAAAAGCTTGCTCATCATATTAAAGGCTGCTGCAACATGCAGAATGGCAACCACCAGTGGAAGGAAAAAGACGGTTAAAATCTGACTTCTTATACTCTTCTTTACCTCGCCTTTGCTCATACCTACTTTCTGCATAATGGCAAAACGCTCCTTATCTTCATATCCTTCTGAAATCTGTTTGTAATATATAATTAAAACCGTTGCCATCAGAAATAGCACTCCTATAAATACTCCAATGAAGAGAAAACTGCTGATAGACGCCCGAAGCATTGCTGATCCACTGTCTCTGTCGCTGAGATTTATAAAAAGATCTTCGTTTTCTTCCAGCATTGTTCTCATTTTCTTATGAAGAGTATTGGTATAATGATCCAGCGTTTTCTGGTCTCCCTCTGCATTGAATCCAATAAAAGTATCTGGTTCTTCACTACCATCGTTGACACCCGTACCTGCTGCCGCACAAATTTCATTAATAATCGTCTGATTTGCAAAAACAACTCCATATCCATCCAGCATGTTGATGGTAAGGTTCGCAATCAAACTATTATCTTTGATTTCTTCAGCCACCTTGAATTCTCTATCTCCAATTTTTATGGTTGCATACTGAAAACCTTTCTTAAAATCAATAATGAATACCTCATTGTCAGCGAGTTTCTTATCCGTCCCCATCACATCATTATAATTATCTACAGTCATAAACATGGAGGCGCTCATATTCCCCTGATCCACACCCTTTAACAGTAATTCATTGTCTTCCTGGGTAACTCCCAATGAATTGTAACGGTAATAAAAAAAATCTTTTACCTGAATGTTATTTTTTTCGGCCTCTTCGTAGACAATATCCTTCATCTGGTTTACATTATCGTTCGTAGCATTATAAGAAGTCACGTTATATTGTTCCGGATACATATTGTGAATTAATTCTTCAATCCCTATGTTTAACGAAATGGTTGTGGCAATACTAAGCAGCACACCCGTACTCAGAATACAGATATTTGCAAGACCCACTGCATTTTGCTTCATTCGGTAAATCATTCCGGAAATGGATGTAAAATGCTTCTGCTTATAATAAAACGTCTTATTTTTCTTCAGTATTTTCAAAAGTGCAATGCTTCCGGTAATAAACAACAGGTAGGTTCCTACAATTACAAGCAATACTGCAATGAAAAACTGAATAATAGCATCAATTGGAGATTTCACCGTAATTGCCATGATATATCCAGTCGCAGTACATATTAGTCCTATAAGGGCAGTGAGCCATCTTGCTTTGGGCTCTTTTTCTCCCTTATTTCCACCGTACAGAAGTTCAATGGGATTGCTTTTACCGGTTGTAAAAAGGTTTGAAATCAGGGTACATGCAAATATACTTCCAAAAAGAATCAGCGTACTGCTAATTGCATCCTTGCTCATGATAAATTCAAAATCAACATTTGTCTGAATCAGCTTAAGCAAAATTAAAAACATCAGTTTACTGATTAAAAATCCCCCCAGTATACCAATCCCAAGGGACACGGCAGAGGTAAAAATACATTCGTAGAGCAGTATTCTTCCCATATGGCGCTTTTCCAGACCCAGGATACTATAAAGCCCCAGTTCTTTCTTCCGGCGTTTCATCAGGAAACTATTCGTGTAGAATAGAAATATCACCGCAAAAATAGCTATAATAGACTGCCCCAGTTGCAATACCATCCGCAGCGAATCACTTCCCCTCATCTCGTCAATTCCCGGATTGCCTGAAATTGCACTCATAACCAGGTACATTATGATCGTACAGATACAGGTTAGCATATAAGGGACATACATTCTGGCATTTTTACGGATGTTCGTAACTGCCATTTTAGGGTAAAAAGAATTACGCATTCTCTTCACCTCCTGACGCTAATACCGTCAAGGTCTCCGTTATTTTCTGGAACATGGCATCATTATTCATAGATCCCCTGTACAACTGATGGAATACCTCACCGTCTTTAATAAAAAGTACACGCTGAGCATGGCTTGCCGCTCTGGTACTGTGGGTAACCATAAGAATCGTCTGTCCTTCCTTATTAATTCGCGAAAACAGCTTTAACATCTGATCTGACGATTTTGAATCCAGAGCTCCTGTGGGCTCATCTGCCAATACAAGCTGCGGATTGGTTATTAATGCCCTTGCCGCCGCTGCCCTCTGCTTCTGACCTCCGGATACTTCATAAGGATATTTCTTCAAAATATCCTGAATATGCAGTTTCTCCGCTAAAGGTTCCAGCCTCTGACGCATTTCTTTATAATTCTTACCGGATAAAACCAGGGGCAGATAAATATTATCTTCTAACGAGAAGGTATCCAGTAAATTAAAGTCCTGAAAAACAAACCCAAGATTTTCTCTTCGAAATGCAGCAAGTCCTTTGTCCTTAACCGAAAGCATACTCTTTCCATTCAGCAGTACATCTCCGCTGGTTGGTTTGTCCAATGATGCCAGAATATTCAGCAACGTAGTTTTCCCGGAACCGGACTCTCCCATAATTGCCACATATTCCCCCTCCTCAACCGAGAAATTAACGTCTGTTAACGCCTGCACCTGGTTCCCTCCAAAGCGGGTGGTATATATTTTTTTTAAATTTTTTACTTCTAAAAGTGCCATAGTATTCTTCCTCTCTAACTTTTTCTGTCCTTATTGTAATAAAAAAAGGATCAGACTGCCATAATATTAGCTTACATTTTCTATTATGCAGCTTACATTTCTGTAAGGTTGTAAGGTAATATATAACTCTTTATAACTCTTTATATATCTTTATATGCCCATATTAGAGGGGTTTTAGCATTTTAGATTTCATATAAATCCTTAAAAAACCTTATATATTTATGGTCAAATGGTGTAAATTGTGATTAAATTATCTTCCATCTTTATACCCCTGCTTACTACAGAGAGGTCCGCAGTTTTGCAGCAAAAGAAAGTTCAAAAAGAGCCTTGATATAATATTTTTATATTATCATATCAAGGCATATTTCTCAACTATATCGCGTTTCATCCATCTATCTTCATATTGTTCAAACTATTTCGTTTAATATGTATATGACTATCAATCCGAAAGAGTTAAAGAAATGAGTCAATTAATCATTCCTAAGGCTGAAACTCCATGCATTCCTCAAGTTTTTTTACCGTAACCGGTTTTATAAGGTATCCTTCTGCACAAATGGCTGTTGCCTCCTGCATATAGCGGTCGCTTTCTGTTACAAAAACAACATTAACCATGGGATTACATTTACGTACCCGTAATGCCAGCATAAATCCGTCTATTCTGCGCATTAATACCTCAGTAAACAATTGATCCACATGGGAGTTAAATGCATGTTTAACTGCCAGTAAAGGATCTGTAAAAGAAACTATCGTATCATTTTTAAACACCAGCTGTATTTTAGCTACAAGATCATCCAGGTGTTGTTTATTACTGTCAACGACCATTATATTCATGTTATGCCACCCCTCCCAACTCACTCTCCACCCGGTTAATTGATATCTCCGGTCCTTCATTGTTCCTTTAGTATATGTTATCAATAACACCAAAACTACACCTATATATTTCCAAGTCGAATCCCGTATTCTATAAAGATAGCCTGCAGTCCGGCTTTTATAAAAAGCCGTTAGACTGCAGGCTATCTTAGCAAATCTTATACCTTTTCGATTAGTTTCTCATTATTCTAAAACATAAGAAAAAACTGATTCCACCTAAAATACCATAAACCGATATAATCATATATACCTGCTGCAAGGTAAATAATCCTGTCAGCAATGCAAAGACAAGACTAAAACAGATCATCACTACATTTTGACCCATACCATAAAATGACATTACCGTAGCTCTGCCTTCTTCATTGATTCTGTTTTGTAACGCATCTACCAGCAATATTTCAGAGATTGCCATGGCCATCAGCCAAATTCCAAGTATGAATAAGGCATATTGATGCCAAAATAAAGTAAACATCACCAGAAATATACATGCCAGTCCATTAAACAGAAAGATTTGCTTGACAGAAGTAATCCTCTTCTTTACGATGGGTGCCAGAATATCACCAAGTGCAATAAAAATAAACCTCACCCCCAGAATCACACTGACCCAAATATTACTGAGCTTAAAATCGTGTACAATAAGGGCATCAAATTCATCCATATATTCTCCCAGGCTTACAAAAAGCACCAAAAACAATATAGAAATCAAGGCACCTCTGTTTCCTTTGAGAAAAATTACTGCTTCCTGAAAGGTTTTAAAAAATTCTTGGGATACATCATCCACTCTCTCTGAATAATAGTTTTTCTCTCTGATCTGTAAGACGACTATTACATTGACAAAACATATTACTGCAGATATTAGAGCAATGCTTTCTATATTGGCGATACTGGCAATGATACCTCCCGATACAACCCCGGTGATCGTACCCATATTGGCACAAAACCGGGCTTTTCCGTACACTTTAACAAAAATTTCTTCATTTCCGTCACTCTTGAGATTGTCATAGGTCAATCCCTCTTCCGTTCCGGAAATAAATGCACACGCAATAGCCCAAAAAACAAACCCAAACGCAAACATCAGAAACGAATGAGAAAAAAACCATATCATGAAGCATAATCCCTGTAGCAAAGCTGCTATAGCAAGCATATTTCTTCTGTTCCATCTATCTGCCAAAATCCCTGAGGGAACTTCAAATACTATGGTAAATAAACTCCAAAGTGCTAATAAAACAGCGATGTCCGTAACGGACATTCCCCTTTGGATAAATAAAATTGTATAAAAAGCATAGATGGGCATGCATTGACTCATGAATTTATAGATATATAATAGCTTAACTTGAAAAGTTTTTATTTTATTTTCCTCCAATTTTATCATCTATTATGTAAGATATAGATAATAAATGGAGGTCCCCGATTTCTGTATAAGGCTTAACAAGGGGGTCTTAAAATTATCATAGTTATCATCTCCTTCTCACTGATATATTTCCGGGCTATTCTGTTTTTGTTCTTCTGATTCACTTATTCTATTTTCAGTTATTCTGTTTTCAATTATTCTGTTTTCAGTTGTTCTCGGTACAGATTAATTGCAATCCTGGTTCCCCTGCCAACTTTCGACGATACTTTAATAGAATGCCCGAGTCTGTCTAAAATCTTCTTACAAAGATATAAACCAATACCTGTTGATTTCTTACCCATACGACCGTTATAACCGGTAAATCCATTTTCGAAAATACGTGGCAGGTCCTCTTCCTGAATGCCAATACCGGTGTCTTCGATAATTAATGTTTCCCGCTCATTTGGATCCATATATACCGATATTTTTCCTTCATTTGTGTATTTCAGAGCATTAGACAGGATCTGTTCTATCACAAATACCATCCATTTCTCATCTGTAATCACAGTATCATCCATTTCTTTTAACTCAAAAGGTATTTTCCGGTAAATAAAAACCGAACTGTCCTGCTTTACCGCTTTTCTTACCAAATCCAAAATTTTATATTCCTGAAGTTTCAAATCAGATGACATATTTTCCATTCGAAGATACTGCAATACCATATCAACATATCGCTCGATTTTAAGCAGCTGCTGTAACAGGCTCTGATTTCTGGCGTTGTCTTCTACCTGAATAAGCAAGCGCATCGCAGTAATTGGGGTTTTAATCTGATGTGCCCACAATGTGTAGTAATCCATCATATCTTTTTTACTGCGTTCTTCCTGTTCTTTTTCCTGGGCAGTGTCATGAAACAGCTTTAATAATATTTCCTGGTAATCCGCTTCCAGCAAGCTTCCCGTTGGAGGCAGATCATTGCATTCTACTGTGATTCTGCAAAAAAGACCTGCAAGCGCTATGTGTTTGCTTCTATATTTCCAATAGCTGATGATTGTCATTACAACACCAACCGCGAAACACAGTAAAAAAGCATAGCTGTATATTTTAACCGGTATTCCATATAGATAGAAGATCAGTATAAAGATACAGGAGAATATGAGAACTGCCACCATCTGCATCAGATGATCTTTCATATATCTGCCGATTATATTGTATTCCCTGATTTTATCCATTTACACCACCATATACCCTATTCCCTTTTTTGTTGCAATATAGCCTTCCAGACCAATGTCTTCCAACTTTTTACGCAGCCTTGTTATATTTACGGTCAGCGTATTATCATCAATAAAGCTGTCACTTTCCCATAAACGCTCCATGATAGCTTCCCGGGATACGACCTTTCCTGCATTTTCTAACAGGATCTGCAGTATCTTAAAATCATTTTTTGTGAGATCTGCTTTTTTCTCCTGATATAGTAATGTGGTATCACTCAGATTTAAAATGGCACCATTATGTTCTAAAACATTTGTCTGGCCCTGAAAAGCATATGTTCTTCGAAGCATTGCCTGAACTTTTGCTGCAAGTACAGTTAAATCAAAAGGTTTAGTAATAAAATCATCTCCGCCCATGTTAATCGCCATTACAATATTCATGTTATCACTCATAGACGACAGAAAAATAATTGGAACCTTAGAGATCTTCCTGATTTCCTGACACCAGTGATATCCATTGAAGAAAGGCAGAGTTATGTCCATGAGAACCAGCTGTGGATCAAATGCGATAAAGTTTTCAATGACCTTCTCAAAGTCTGTGATAACCTCCGTCTCCATCCCCCATGTCCGTAAATATTCTTTTACTGACGAAGCGATAATCATGTCATCTTCCACAATTAATATTTTATACATTCTGTCATCCTTTCACTCTTATGTTCTTTTATTAATTTCTGTATGTCCATCATATTATTTTACCACCCATCTGTCAAGCAGTGACAAAACGAGTTTGAAAATCGCTTTGTGACTGCTGAGCATTCCAGTCTGCTTCATGGATGTGCCAATTTAAAAGGCGCAGCGGGCTGCGTGGACTAAATTTAGCGCATTCTGGCTGCAAACTTGGGCGTGCTGATATCAGAAATGACTTTTCAAACGCACTCTGATTCCGTCAATTTCGTTTTATAGAGAATTTGAGACACAAAAAAAGAAGGATTCCCACCTTCTATTCCTTTCTTACCGTTTCTACTTCCGTTTGGTTTGTTATTTTGGAAAGGTTATAATCGTTTTGTGACAGGGATGTACCAAATTGGTTGGTGCAGATCACTACACCCACTGGTTGAATTTGGTGCATTCCTACCGCAAAGTATCTTATGCAGGCACATTTTCAGACCCGTTCATGAAGTTGAAATTAAGTTGTCAGCATGGTCTGCAACAACAGCCGCACAGCATATTCATACAGCAAATCTGTGTACAACAGCTTGTATCAAAATTCTGGGGCATTCCACCGTAACCACTGCCCATTGTCTGATACCACTGCCCACCGGACTCCAACTGTCTCTTAAGCTGTTGGTACTGGAAATTATTCGGCTCCAGAGCTGCAGCCCGGGATGCAAAATCTTTAGCATTGAGATTATTGCCGATTCCCGCGTTAGCAAGCGCACTGAGATAATACCACTTCGCATTGCGCTGTGAAATATTATTTAAAACGTTCAGAGCTTCCTGAAAGTGTCCGGCATTAATATAATTCGCCGCTGCCTGGTATTCGATCGGCTCGCCACTCTCATACTGACGCTGACCGAATCCACCGCCATAGCCGCCAAAACCCTGTCCCTGTCCATAACCCTGACTGCTTTGTCCGCCGTAACCGCCCGTATATCCGCCGGTACGCTCTTTCATGATCTGATCGTAGGCCTGCTGTACCTCTTTGAATTTCTCCTCTGCCTGATCCTTATTGGGATTGTTCAGATTAGCATCGGGATGATATCTCCGGCTCATTTGCCTATATGCTTTTTTTACCTCATCATCAGATGCTGAAGACGGAATCCCCAGCACCTTATATGGATCCATTATCATTCTTATTTCCTGCTCTTTCCTTCGTTACTTTTTCGTATTTCACCCAAACTCCGGAATACAATATATTTCTTAGTATATCAACATTTTCTAAAATTGGCAACCTCTCAAATGCCCTGGAACATTCTGCCATCATCAGCATCATCATATCTTTGCACTTTTCGGTAAAATCAGAATCTTTCATCATTGGTATGAGAGGGTTATAATTTCCAGCTTTTTTATCCTTTTCCACATCTTCATAGGCATCCATCAGATAAATGAATTTCCCCAGATAAAAACCCATCTGGCCTAACGGTTCCTTCCATTCATCCTTTTTATAGATAAACAATTCTTTTAGTACGGTACCGGTAAGCCCTGCTGCTACATCCAGGTTTTTTTCTTTGCGCACTTCACATTCGTGCATTCTTTTCATATATCTTTGGATTGCCCTGCGCTGCCTCGGATACCTTACTGCCGTTTCTTTATACTTTTTATGTATCATCCTGGCAAGCATAAGTTTGGCAGCATTATGATCATCAAACCAATCATCCATTAAATTATGGTAAGCCAGAAGTACATTCATATCCGCCGCATAATCCAGCATTTCATTTTCAGCAATCAATTCTTTTTTTGAAGGATGTAACACACACCTTTGCAGCTTAAGTTCATCCTGGGACTCATAAAGACTTGATAACAGCAGCCCCAGAAAAGTCATATCAAAGGTCAGCAAAACCTTTCCCCTGACCCCATATTGCTTTCCCAACCGCTTACACAACCCGCAATAGTATGCCCGGTAGGTCTTATAATCCTTAATTTTAATTTCATCCTGATTAATCGTCACATATCCGAACATCACTCAATCCTCTGCTTTTCTATCAACTCTTCTTTATAAACTGGTCTCCGCATTTGGGACAGGTAATGGATATCTTTCCTTTGCCCCGGGGAATCCGTATTTTCTGTTTGCATTTCGGACATTTGTAAATATGAAAATCTTTACTCTGTTCCAGACGTTTTTTCTGTCCGTTGAACAATCCGGTAACTCTGCCTTTTAACTCCAGAAACTTCTGGTTTTCCCCATAACGTTTCTGGATATTTTTCGAAAACATCCTCACGTAAATCAAAGCCAGCAAAATCAACGGAACCCATGAAAACAACCCGCTTCTGATAAAAATTGATAAAACTACTAATACAAAAGCCACAATTATCATAAATCTTGATAATTCATCTGCTCCATACCGTCCCATCATAAACCTTTGAAACTTCTCCTTCACTTCCAAATCCTCCTAAATATTATTTCCATCATTAATAGTATTATAGGTTGTATGAAAATTTAAATCAATAAAGGATTCATAAAATTTTTGTAAACAGTTTACTTTGTCGATTTATGTATAAATTTAGCAAAATAATTCTCTTGTCATAATATGATGAATATGGTAGAATTTCTTTGTATTGGTAAAAATCTAGTACGTTTCACAACTCGCGCTCCGCAGGCTTCCCCAAGAACTGCGGGGTACTCCCAAAATTTGATTCTTTTATCCCCGGCATAGCGCCGGGGTTTTTTTATTATCTTTCCGTTTGGATTACACTGCAGTTAATGAAAATGCTAACCTACTCCTCTTTATTAATCTGCTTAAAAATCTGGTTCACATATGTGCTTAAGCCCGCCACCAGTATACCCTGCACAATGGCAGTAAATAAGCCCAGGGCAATATCCTGCCCTGTTATAAACCTGGATGTGGCAACCACCCATATACCGCATATCACTATTCCAATAAAACCAACTGCCAACGGGATGTATTTATCCGAAAGCAAAGTGCTCTGCTTTAGCCATTTGCCTATAAAATACAATATAATAGCAACCACAATCAATCCTGGCTTAATATAATCCATAATATCCATATTGTTTACCCCCTGTCTATGATGCTTTATTTATATGCTTTCCCCATTCCTCATGTGCCGCATGCTGCCTCAGCTCATAATACGGTGTATCATGTCTCGTCATATCATGTCATGCCGTATACCAACTTGCCGGCTCACGGGTGTATAATATTCAGCAGAAATAATTAAACAGTCTCATTGCATGGATCGTCAATATACACTATACTTGTTACAGGAGGTGTTATTATGGCAAATGAAGATAAAAAAGATTTCAATGCAATGTTAAATGATGGGAAGGATATGCCGAAATTCCAGACGGTGACAGACCCAAAAAGTATCCGGAAATATGGCGGTGATAAAATGTATTTCGCCCCGCCTGCTGCCTATGACAGTGTAATGAAAACCGTGCCTTTTGGAAAAGTTCTTACTATAGGAAAAATTAGGGAATATTTTGCGAAGATAAACGGTGCAGATTTCACGGAACCAATTACAGCCGGAATCTTTGTTTCCATAGCTGCATGGGCAAGTTACCAGCGAAGTGATGATAAAACCCCATACTGGAGGACATTAAAGGCGAATGGGGAATTAAATCCCAAGTACCCGGGCGGAGTGGAAGCGCAAAAAGAAAAGCTGGCAGAAGAGGGACATACGATTATTCAAAAAGGACGAACGAATATACGATATTATGTCAAAGATTATGAAGATGTGATATTTGAATTAGATCGTACTTCTGAAAAAAACTGATGCTAAACATTGGGTTTAATTGCATATTTTATTTTAAAACAAAAAAACCCTTGTATCTCAAGGGTTTTTCCAAGCTCCTGGCCGGATTTGAACCGGCGACCTACGCATTACGAATGCGGCGCTCTACCAGCTGAGCCACAGAAGCATGTGGTTGATTATCAACCACCGACCTAAGTTATTATATACAAATTTTAGGAATTTTGCAAGCTTTTTTTACTATTTCTTCTTATTTTCTTCTATGTTTGTTATCTGGTTATATTGTTAAGAAGGGATAGAGAATCAACACAAGGAAAACGATGATTAAAACACCTGCGCAGATGCCGGAAACTACCTTTGTCTCCGTTATTTGTCTACTGGTTGCCCCTGGCAGATTCTTCTTTACATACTGGCGATATATGATTGCCAGATCGGCATATACGAATAGCGCAGCCATTGTGCCGGCAGCAATTGCGGCTAAAAAACTTAACCTTTTTCCATCTGGACCTCCAAATATTTCCAAGGCATATAGCAGCATCCAAAATACCAGGATCCCTATACAATAACTAAAAATTATTCCGATCAGATTTCTGATTCCCACATCTGATTTACCCGGTAATCCGCAGTAACAATCATATGCAGCATCGCCTACACAAAATATTGCAGATGGAAAGAGTATAAGGATCAGCCATTTTGATGTTTCTACTGGTATTTCACGAAAAATATACAATAGTATCTGATACACGATAAAAGAGCTAAAATATACGAAATAACAAAAGCGGTTTCTTCTTCTCCACTCCTTTATCTGCCCATCCTCAACAGTATCCATAACCCGTATTTGATTCACCTCTTCGGGATGAACCAAAGCGTTCCAAAGATTATTTTTCATCTCATTCTCTCCCCCTTGACTTTAATCAATGCTGCCTGTTTTCTTAACAGTGGTAAAGAGTTTCCCGCTATCACTGAAATCAACATCTATCACTTTTACTTCTATCATAAGTATACTGCAATCTGGCTCTGACCGCAATCATATCTGACAAATTCTAACAAAAATAAAGATGCAGCTTACTGTGCTAACAGCAAACTGCATCATTCCATATCCTGATTTATTTTGTCTCTGACTCTGTTTCTGTTTCTGTTTCCGATTCCGTTTCTGACTCGGTCTCAGCAGTAATGCCAATCTTAGAAGATTTCCCGAAATCTCTACTATAGGATTCCTTTGTAGTCTGTTCACTGGAATCTTCTGTCTTTTCTTCAGCCAGATCTTCAGTTGAATATCCAGTTGTTTTATCTGATGATTTTTCTGAGGTTTTCTCTGTAGATTCTACTTTTGGCCCTACTCCAGTGAGTTTCTGAATTTTTTGACTCAGATCTTTGACTCTGGCTGAAGGATCATAATCTTCTGTACCAAAAAGGAATTCATGCAGTTTTACTACATTGCTTTCCAATGTCTGGGGTACTTCATCATCTCCTGATCCACCTTTGCCGCCGGTCTTATGATCGTAAGGGAATCCGATTGTCTCAGTTATATTATAGGATAACATTCCCATTCCCATAGAAATCATCTCTGCCTGAGTCATACTGGTGCGGATCATAGGAAATATTCCATCCATGACTTTATTCAGTGTTCCGACATCTGCTTTTTTCACCTTTTCAACGATCTTCTCGATTACTTCCCTCTGGCGTTCGGTTCTCTTGAAATCGTTTCCTGCGGTATAACGGATTCTGGAATAGGAGGTTGCCTGTACGCCATTCATGTTGTAAGTACCTGCACCCGGAAGCTTTTCATAGCTCTTGCCTGTTACTTCTGAAGTTTCCACACAATAATTATTCAGATGCACGCTTTCCGCTTCATCTACGGTCAGTTCTATTCCGCCCAATAAATCCACGATCTCAGCTAATGCATTAAAATCAACGGATATATAATCCTGAATTTTCAAATCAAAGTTTTCATTTAATGTAGATACAGCTCGTTCCGCTCCGCCATTGGCATATGCGGCATTTGCTTTTCTGTATAAATCTCCGCCAATATATAAGTACGTATCACGGTAAATAGATACCAGTTTTACTTCTTTTGTATCGTTATTGATGCTTGCGATTATGATTGCATCACTGTTGGCCCGAGAGAGATCTTCATCTCTGGTATCCAGTCCAAAGAGTGCTATATTCGTATATCCTTTGATAACTTTATTCGTTTCCAGTTCTTCATTTACTACTACTTTGTCCATATTCATCTCACTGGACTGTATTTTACCCAGCTTGCTTTGCACATAAGAATATGCAAATGCCACTGCGGCTACAATCAGAAGCAGTATTACTCCTACGATAATCAAAATTTTTCTTTTCCTGCGTTTTTTATATGCTGGATCTTCTTTGTCCACTTTTTCTTTGTCCATTGGATTAATGCTCCTTTAAATAATCCCGTATTTTATTTTTTGTCACAGCTGAATCATATCCACTACCTTTGGAAAGAACGTCTGCACATTGTCATGATACACCATATCTGCAACGTTGTCAGCATAATGTTCCTGGGAATTTATTAAAATTAACCTTTGGCCCTGGAAGTATTGTATACACTCCCTGCATAATTCCGTTTTCAGATGCAGCCCCAGTACAAGCAGTACATCTGCTTTAGCCACTTCTTCAGCCGCCTTACTCATCACATGGTTATCTACCATCTCTCCTACCAGCCGTACACCCGGATGGAGCGGAATATTACATTCATCGCAGAGCGGAACACCCTCTGCTTTTTTTATATATTCCAGCGAAAACTGTTTTAAACATCTTGGGCAATGGTTATTCTCATAAATATTTCCGTGTAGATTAATTACTTTTTTGCAGCCTGCTCTCTGGGGAAGATTATATATTTCTCTTGTAATAATATATTTTAGCCTTCCCATTGCCTCTAGTCTGGCCAGTGCATCGTATGCAGGTCCTGGTTCTTCTTCATTTTGGGACAGAATGTCATCTTTATAGTAATTATAAAATTTTTCCGGATTGGTCGCAAAGCAGCGGGCAGAAAATAATTCCTCCGGAGAGTACCCGTACTTTCTTTCAATTCGATAGGCCTCATCTTTGTCGTGATAATGAGATATGCCTACCTCTCGCATCATATTCAGGCCTCCTAGGGCCACCAGATATTCAGATTGCTGTATTGCTTTGATTAAATAGTCTATCTTCATAAACTCATCCCTTTCCTTAAAGCAATCTGCACATTGCAAGATATTTTATTTTATAAAACGGTCTATAGCTTTATTCAATTCTTCAATCGCCTGTGTATCGCCCGACTCAACTGCATCAATCAGGCAATGCTGAATGTGGTCGTGCAGAATGACCTTTCCCGTATTGTTAATTGCTGCTTTTACCGCTGATAACTGGATGAGGACTTCACTGCAGTCCCTTCCGCTTTCTACCATCCTCTTAATGGACTCCAGATGCCCGATTGCCCGTGATAAACGGTTCATAACCGCTTTTGTGCTCTCATGGGAATGTACATGTCCATGGGAATGTGGAACGGACTCATTTTCATGAACATGCATGTGCATATGTTCATACACAGTCCCATCCTCCCTTACATGTGTATGGGCTCCGGATAGATGTTCCTGTGTTTCACTATTCCTTTCTTCATCCGTTTCTTTTGTTACTGCCATAACAGTTACCTCCTGTTTATCTCCTTTTGTACCTCTGCATTTTTTATTGTAACATCTAATTGATTATACGGAATGTTAATGCCATCCTGGTCAAACGCATATTTTACACGTTCCATGATTCTCCATCTTGCCGGCCAGTAATCCTCCGGTTTAACCCAGGATCGAAACCCTAATTCCACGCTGCTAGCTGCCAGATTATCCACGAAGATTTCGATTGGTTCTTCCTTTAATATTGCAATATCATTATTTAGGATTCCCTCCAGAATCTCTTTCGCCTTTCTGATATCGGCTTTGTATGATATGCCGATCACCAGCCTCAGCTGCCTTTTATTCTGTCTTGATAAATTCGTCAGGCTTGTATTGGATAAGGAACCATTCGGTATGCTGATTGTCCGGTTGTCCGGTGTCAGTAAAGTAGTATAGAATAAATCTATCTTACTAACCGTGCCCTCATTGTCATTCACATCTTCTTTTATATAATCACCTATACTGAACGGCTTCATCAGCAGGAGAATAAATCCTCCTGCCAGATTCCCCAGGGATTCCTTAAGTGCCAGGACAATACCCACACCCATAGAACCCAATAATGCCGCAATGGAAGCTTCTTTAACTCCCAGATAAGTTGCAATTCCCGATACCAGTAAAATATAGAGAATTGCCTTTACCAGTGAATTAAGGAAATGTACGGAGCCTTCTTCCAGACCTGCACGCAGGAATGGTTTTTTCAGAAGCTTCAACATCCACTTTATCATCTTGCTTCCAATAAAAAATACAAGCAGGGCAATTAAGATTTTAATTCCAAAGTCGGCGATACCCGGAAGTTTCTGTTCAAAATACCGTACAACAGCGTTCGCCTTCTCTACCTGATCTGCAATTGTGTCTTCCATTTTAATTACCCTTTCATCTCTTTTAATTCTGATCCTTAATAATTCTTATTTCTGATCTTTTTCTGCATCCTGTTTCTTTTTTGTTCTGGCAGTACCAGCCGTTTTCTTTGCCGTCGATTTTTTCGCTGTCTTTTTGATCGGCTTCACTGGCTTTGCTGCTGCCTTTGTTACCTTTTCTGTCTTCACCGGCTCTGATACTGCCTTTGTTACCTTTTCTGTCTTCACCGGCTCTGATACTGCCTTTGTTAACTCTTCTGTCTTCACCGGCTCTAACTTCTCTGCCTTTACCTCAGCCGGCTTAACCACTGCTGGCTTGACTGGCACTGCCGATGCGGGTTCCACAGCCTGTACAGTGCTCTGGCTTTCCGCCTCTTCGATCTTCTTCTGAAGCTCTTCTTTCAGACTGCTTTTCTTCGCCTTGGTTTTAACCGGCTTTTGTTCAGCCTTTTTCTCTACCGCTTTCGTATAAGAGAAAATGGAGATTCCCATTGGCGGTACTTTTATGGAAATGGAATTCGGACGGTCATCACATTCATCTTTTTTGGAAAGCTTCACACGTGGATTCACCATCCCCGTTCCGCCGAATTCTTTTTTGTCACTGTTGAAGATTTCTTTGTACTTACCAGGATAAGGTACCCCTATTTTATGATTTTCATAAACAAGGGGAGAGAAATTACAAACGATTAACAGCATTTCATCCTTCTTGCGTGTATTTCTGGTAAAGACTAGCATATTTTCATTTGCAGATATATTATTAATCCACTCAAAACCTTTTGGATCATAATCCAGCTGATAAAGCGCCGGGTTCTTTACATAGAATGCATTTAATGCTTTTACATAATCCTGCATCTGTTTATGCTGTTTTACATCCAGCATGTCCCACTCCAGCTCTTTTTCTTCCGACCATTCCGAATACTGTGCAAATTCCTGACCCATGAACAAAAGCTTTTTCCCCGGATGTGCCATCATATATCCGTAAGCAGCACGCAGATTTGCGAACTGGTTTTTTGGCTCTCCCGGCATTTTACCGATCATGGAAGCCTTGCCATGAACAACTTCATCATGGGACAGTGTTAAGATAAAATCTTCACTGTAAGCATATACCATGCTGAAAGTCAGTTCCCCATGGTGACCGCCCCGAAACAGCGGATCCAGAGACATATAATGGATAAAATCATTCATCCATCCCATATTCCATTTATAATCAAATCCCAGTCCATCCTCTTCCAGAGGTGCGGTGATCTTCGGCCATGCCGTTGATTCTTCCGCTATGAGAATTGCGCCGCCTTCTTTTTTCTTAAACACTCCATTAAGCTGTTTGAAGAATTCAACAGCCTCCAGGTTTTCATTGCCGCCATACATGTTGGCAACCCATTCCCCGTCGTTTTTGCCATAATCCAGATATAGCATAGAAGCTACCGCATCCATGCGGATTCCGTCTACATGGTATTTTTCCGCCCAGAACAAAGCATTTGCAATGAGGAAATTCCTTACCTCAGGGCGCCCGTAATTGTAAATCAGCGTGCCCCAGTGAGGATGTGATCCCTGTCTGGGATCCAGATGTTCATAGAGGCAGGTTCCGTCGAAGGTACAAAGGCCAAAAGTATCTCTTGGAAAATGTGCCGGAACCCAGTCCAGAATTACGCCGATGCCCTGCTGGTGCATATAATCCATGAAGAACATAAAGTCTTCCGGCGTTCCATAACGGCTGGTCGGTGCATAATATCCGGTCACCTGATACCCCCAGGAGCCATCAAACGGATGTTCCATGATCGGCATCAGTTCTACATGGGTATACCCCATTTCTTTGATATATGCGGCGATCTGTGGTGCCAGTTCCCGATAACCCAGAAAATTCCTTTCTTCATCCCCGGGGAGTCTCCAGGAACCCAAATGCATTTCGTATACCACCATAGGTTCTTTTTTGGTATCGGTCTTCTTTCTTTTAGCAAGCCAGTCAGCATCTGTCCATTTAAAACCACGAATATCGGCTACAACCGATGCATTGTTCGGTCTTAACTCGGCGGCATTGGCATATGGATCGGCTTTCAGATAGGTAAGTCCGCCTTTTGCTTTAATCTCATATTTATAGACAGCCCCCACTTTAACTCCGGGAATAAATAATTCAAATATTCCGCTGTCCCACAGCCTTCTCATTGGAAAACGTCTGCCATCCCATAAATTAAAGTCGCCAACAACGCTGACTCTGGTAGCATTAGGCGCCCATACTGCGAAGTACACACCTTCGGTTCCCCCCAGGGTCATGGGATGGGCTCCCAGCTTTTCATAAATATCATAGCAGATTCCTGCATTAAACTTTTTTGTATCCTTTTCCGTAATCTGCGGTGCAAACGCATACGGATCTTTTATCTCTTCCGTTTCTCCGGTATCATAAGTAATTTTAAACGTGTAATCAGGAATGCTCTTTCTGGGTATCAACACTGCAAAGTACCCTGCCTCATCTTCCAGTTCCATTTCGTATTCCTTTTTAATCCCATCTATACACACGGCAACCTGAACTGCCCGGGGAATAAATGCCTGTATCAATACGCCTTCTTCTGTAAGATGTGCTCCCAATAATGAATGGGGATTGTCCTCTTCTGAATAAACAATTGCCTCAATTGCTGCCCAATCCATTAACTCGTATAATTTTTCATTCATAGCATACCCTCCTTGTCCCATTTCTATATGGCTATTTTACCACATTTATCTTATGAATGGAACTAAAACTGTTCCCGCGGTATTACGTAAGGCTGTGGATAAACAATCCGCTTCTGAGTTTAGGTTCAAACCAGGTAGATTTCGGTGGCATCAGGAGCCCGGCATCTGCTACTGCAAACAGTTCTCCTATGGAGGTGGGATACATGGAAAATGCCACACCGCCGCACTCTTTCACTCTCATTTCAAGCTCCGAAAGCCCACGGATTCCGCCAACAAAATCAATCCTTTTATCCGTCTTGGGATCTTGGATTCCAAGCACCGGATGTAATAATTCATCTTGTAAAACAGATACATCCAGACCTTTTACCGGATCATCTGAAACATATGCCGGTTTCACCTGCAGGCGGTACCAGCCGTCTGTTAAATACATTCCTAAAATTCCCTTTGCATCCGGCTTCACCGGGACTTCAGATTTTTGGATATCAAATTTGTCTGCCACCTGATCTCGGAATGTTTCCCCGGACATTCCATTTAAATCCATCACAACCCGGTTATAATCCAAAATCAGAAGCTCGTCTTCCGAAAATAAAACCGAAAGGAAATAATTGAATTCTTCCGTACCGTCATAGTCTGGATGTGCTTCTCTGCGCTTTAAACCAACCTTAACCGCTGATGCTGCACGGTGATGCCCATCCGCTATGTAAATATGCCCAACCTTTCCAAAAGCTTCCTGAATCTCCCGGTTCAGATTCTCATCCTCTATTTTCCATCCCCTGTGGGTAATCCCATCCGGCGATACAAAATCAAATACCGGTTCCTCTGCTTTTCCCTGTAAAACAAGCTTTTTCAGCACCTCGTTTTTACGGTAAGCCAGGAAGATCGGTCCCGTCTGGGCATCACAGCTGTCTACATGGCGGATACGGTCCTGTTCTTTATCTGCTCTGGTATTCTCATGCTTTTTAATCACACCGCTCATATAATCATCAATAGACGCACAGGCTACGATGCCTGTCTGTGACCTGCCATCCATAACCAGCTCATAGAGATAATAACAGCTTGACTTATCCTGTACAAATTGCCCCTCTGCTTTCATCTCCCATAGAATATCATGGGCTTTTTGATAAACGGGGGGGGCATAGGTATCCACCGCATCCGGAAACTGTGTTTCCGCACGGTCAATTTTTAAAAAACTATAGGGTTCCTTTTCTACCTCTGCTTTTGCTTCCTTCCTGTTATAAACGTCATAGGGAAGTGCCGCAATTTTGGATGCCAGGTCTTCTCTTGGACGGATTGCCCGAAATGCCTTTACTTGTGCCATTAATTCTTCCTGCCTTTCACTATTTTCTGAAATTCTTCCTGTAATTTCTCCCACAATATACCATATTCCCTGCGGTTTTTTCTCACGGACCTTGCAACTGTCTTTGCTGCCTTCACAGGCCGTAATATCTTTTTTACCTGATACAACATGAAATACCTCCTGTCTCGGATCCGGGCGGCAGCAGCCAGCCCATCCCCATTTTTAACAGTCTCTGACCTTTATACTGCTTATCCTTCTCCTGATACAAAAATTGCCGCAAAACCTCACATTTTGCGACAATTATGTTCATCATTATTTAATCACTCGAACCTTCAGCACGCCTTCGATATTCTTCAGAGTGTTTCTTACATCCTCCGGAAGATGGGTATCTAAATCAAATAACGAATATGCATAATCACCTTTACTTGTATTCGTCATATTGGCAATGTTCAGATCTGCGGAACCAAGAACGGATGCGAACTGTCCGATCATGTTCTTGGTATTTCTGTGATTAATTGCAATACGGCATACGTGGGAACATTCGCCCATATTACAGTTTGGATAATTTACGGAATTTTGAATGTTACCGTTTTCCAGATAATCCTTTAACTGTTTGACTGCCATAATTGCACAATTTTCTTCTGATTCTTCAGTGGATGCACCCAGATGAGGAATTACCAGGCATCCCTTTTCTCCTGCTGTAGTTGGATTTGGGAAATCCGTTACATATTTCTTTACCTTACCTGTACGCAGAGAAGTTACCATAGCATCTTCGTCTACCAGCAGGTCTCTGGCAAAGTTCAGAATGACAACGCCGTCTTTCATCAATGCGATTGCATCCTGATTAATCATCTTCTTCGTAGCATCCATCAGCGGAACATGAATGGTGATATAATCACATTCTCTGTAGATATCATCTACCTGCTGGATATGTTTAATGCTTCTGGAAAGGTTCCAGGCTGCATCTACGGAGATATAAGGATCGTATCCGTAAACTTCCATTCCAAGATGTGTTGCCGCATTTGCAACGGCTACACCGATTGCACCAAGACCGATAATACCCAGTTTTTTACCCTGTATTTCCGAACCGGCAAAGTTTTTCTTTTCCTTTTCCGTCGCTTTTGCAATTAACTCATTCTGTCTTTCAGACTGAACCCAGTTTACACCGCCTACGATATCACGTGCCGCTAAAAGCATACCTGCGATGACCAGTTCCTTAACACCGTTTGCATTTGCACCAGGTGTATTAAATACTACAATACCCTGATCTGCGCATTTGTCAAGGGGGATATTATTTACCCCTGCTCCGGCTCTTGCAATTGCTTCAATGGTTTCAGGGAACTCCATGTTATGCATTGCCGCACTTCTTACTAATATGGCATCCGCATCCTGGTACTGATCCACTTTTTCATAGTTCTCTGTAAACAGACTCGTTCCGGCTTCCGCAATGGGATTTAAACAATTATATTTCAACATTTTACAGATTCTCCTCTTCGAATTTCTTCATAAATTCCACTAATTTTACAACACCTTCTATTGGCATTGCATTATAGATGCTGGCTCTCATACCACCTACGGATCTGTGACCTTTCAGATTCTCAAATCCTGCTGCTTTTGCTGCTTTTACAAACTTCGCATCTAACTCGTCATTTCCGGTAACAAATGGTACATTCATGAGAGAACGGTCCTCTTTTACTACCGTTCCTTTGAATAATCTGCTGTTATCCAGGAAGTCATAGAGGATTGCTGCTTTCTTTTCATTATGTAATTTCATTGCATCCAAACCGCCCATTTTTTTCAGCCATTTGAAGACTTTACCGCACATATAAATGCAATAGCTGTTTGGTGTATTGTACAGAGATTTTGCATCTGCATGTGTCTTATACTGTAGCATGGTTGGGGTTCCGGGAAGGGTATCTTCCGTAATCAGATCTTCCCGGATGATAACGATTACCATACCTGCAGGACCGATATTTTTCTGAACGCCGCCATAAATAATTCCATATTTAGTCACATCAACTGGTTCTGATAAGAAACAGGAAGAAACATCTGCTACCAGAGTTTTACCTTTTGTATTTGGCAAGGTCTTAAACTTCGTCCCGTAAATTGTGTTATTCTCACAGATATACACATAATCTGCGTCTTCACTGATCGGTAAATCAGAGCAGTCCGGAATATAGGAAAATGTCTGATCCTCAGAAGTAGCAATTTTATTTGCCTTTCCATACTTCTGTGCTTCCTGGTAAGCTTTTTTTGCCCACTGGCCTGTAACAATATAATCTGCTACTTTGTTTTTCATCAGATTCATTGGTATCATGGCAAACTGCTGTGACGCACCGCCCTGCAAAAACAGTACCTTATAATTGTCCGGTATCTTCATCAGATCACGTAAATCCTGTTCTGCTTCGCAGATAATTTCATCAAAAACCTGAGATCGGTGACTCATTTCCATTACGGACATTCCGGACCCCTTATAGTCCAGCATCTCTGCTGCTGCTTCTTTTAGTACTTCTTCCGGTAATACTGCCGGACCCGCTGAAAAATTGTACACTCTGCTCACTTTTGTTTCCTCCTCATAATTAAACGCTTTTTTACTTTACCATCCTAAATTGGACTCATAAGCACTATTTTATCGCTATGCTAAAAAATAGTCAATAGGTTATTTTAAATCATCCTGGTCAAATGCTTCTTCAATCGCAGCACCTGCCGGTACCATTGGGAATACTTTGTCATCACAGTCGATCTGGCAGTCGATGACAACGGGTCTTCCAAGAGCAATTGCTTTTTCAAGAGCCGGCGCTACTTCTTCTTTTTTGGTAACGCGGATTCCTTCCGCTCCCATGGCTTCTGCCAATTTCACGAAATCTACAGCGTCATTTAATATGGTATGTGAATAACGCTTTTCATAGAACAATGTCTGCCACTGGCGCACCATTCCAAGAACATGATTGTTAATAACAACCTGAATAATCGGAATGTTATATCTGGCTGCCGTAGCAATTTCATTCATATTCATACGGAAACAGCCGTCTCCTGCAATATTAATGACGGTCTTATCCGGGCATCCAAGTTTCGCTCCAAGACTGGCACCCAGACCATAACCCATGGTTCCAAGCCCGCCTGAAGTAATAAATGTCCGGGGCGCTTTATATTTGTAATACTGTGCTGCCCACATCTGATGCTGTCCCACTTCTGTGGTAATCACCGCATCCCCTTTGGTAACACGGTAGATTTCTTCCACAATATAAGGACCGGTTAAGCCTTCTTCCTTATATTTTAACGGAAATCTCTGTTTCAGATCTGCAATCTGAGCCAGCCATTCGTCATGACGATGTTCTTCAATCCTTGCATTTAATCTCTTTAAGACTTCTTTTACATCGCCGATAATACTTTCATTTACAATAATATTTTTATTAATTTCAGCAGGATCTACATCAATCTGTACGATCTTTGCATTTTTGGCAAATCGTTCAGCATTCCCCACAACACGGTCGCTGAATCTGGCGCCGATGGTAATTAAAAGATCACACTGGGTAACTCCAAAGTTCGAGGTCTTCGTTCCGTGCATTCCCAGCATACCGCAATACAGTTCACTTGTACCGTCAAATGCCCCTTTACCCATCAGGGTATCTGCAACCGGAGCATGCACTTTTTCCACAAATTCATTTAATTCTTTCGACGCCTCTGCAATTACCGCACCGCCGCCTACGAATACAAATGGTTTTTTGCATTTATTAATTAAGCCGATGACTGCTTCCAGATCATCTTCTTTGATGTAATCTGTTTTCCGTTCAATGGGTTCCGGTTTTACCTTTTCATATTCTGTTTCATTTGCAGTGACATCTTTGGTAATGTCAATCAGAACCGGTCCCGGCCTTCCCTCTTTTGCGATAATAAATGCACGCCGAATAGTCTCAGCCAGTTTTTCAACATCTTTGACAATAAAGTTATGTTTGGTAATGGGCATTGTCACACCTGCAATGTCAATTTCCTGAAAACTGTCCCTGCCAAGGAGGGGTACCGCAACATTTGCCGTAATTGCCACCAGGGGCACAGAATCCATATATGCTGTCGCAATGCCGGTTACCAGATTCGTAGCACCCGGTCCGGAAGTTGCCATGCAGACACCGACTTTTCCGGTTGCACGGGCATAGCCGTCCGCTGCATGGGCTGCTCCCTGCTCGTGTGAGGTGAGTACATGGCGGATTTCACCGTCATGCTTATATAAAGCATCATAAATATTGAGAATGGTGCCGCCCGGATATCCGAATACGGTATCAACTCCCTGCTCTTTTAAACATTCTATTACAATTTCTGAACCTGTTAATCTCATCTGCTTACCTCTTTTCTATATCTTTGGTATTTCCAGGATTGCGCCGCGGTTGCCGGAAGTAACCATCGCTGCATAACGTGCCAGATAGCCAGTGGTAATCTTTGGCGTTCTCGGCTGCCATTTTGCTCTTCTCTCTTTTAATTCTTCCTCAGAAATGACAAAGTCCAGTTTATTTTCCGGGATATTAATCCGGATGGTATCTCCTTCTTCCACCAGGGCTATCGGTCCTCCAACTGCTGCTTCCGGTGATATGTGTCCAATCGCCGCTCCTCTGGAAGCACCGCTGAAACGTCCGTCTGTAATCAGGGCTACGCTGGAACCAAGTCCCATTCCCATAATAGCTGAAGTGGGGTTTAACATTTCACGCATACCCGGTCCGCCTTTTGGTCCTTCGTAACGGATGACAACTACATCTCCAGCATTAATTTTACCATTCTTAATTGCTTCAATCGCATCTTCTTCGCAGTCAAATACTCTTGCAGGTCCTTCATGCACCATCATTTCCGGAGCTACTGCCGAACGTTTTACAACACCGGAGTCCGGTGCCAGGTTTCCCTTTAATACTGCGATTCCACCTGTTTCACTGTATGGATTTTCAATTGGACGGATCACTTCCGGGTTGAGATTTTTACAATTTTCAATATTTTCTTTTACTGTCTTGCCGGTTACCGTAATGAGGTCTGTATGAAGGAGGTTTTTCTTATCCAGTTCATTCATAACTGCATAAACCCCGCCTGCCTCATTTAACTCCTCAATATAGGTGTGTCCGGCTGGTGCCAGATGGCACAGATTTGGAGTAATCGCACTGATTTCATTTGCAATATCTAAATTCAATTCCACTCCCGCTTCATGGGCAATTGCCGGAAGATGCAGCATACTGTTCGTGGAACATCCGAGTGCCATGTCTACGGTCAGTGCATTCATAAATGCATCTTTTGTCATGATATCTCGTGGACGGATATTTTTCTCTAACATTTCCATTACTTTCATTCCGGCGTGTTTTGCAAGACGGATACGGTCAGAATAAACTGCAGGAATTGTACCGTTTCCTCCCAGCCCCATACCCAGTACTTCTGTGAGACAGTTCATGCTGTTTGCCGTATACATTCCGGAACAGGAACCGCAGGTCGGGCAAGCCTTGCATTCGAATTC
>NZ_JAWYAJ010000024.1:0-2363 GCF_034124845.1 Robinsoniella sp. | reverse complement strand
AAGCTGTAAAAAAGTAAATCAATAAAAGTAAATCAATAATAGGAAGAAAAGAAAAACTGCATGGCATTTGGTGAAGCTGGAATCTATCCGGTTTCTGCAACTGTACATGCAGTTTTTATTATTTAGCCAGGTCATTATCATACGTATAGCTCCAATTTTTTCGTTCCATTTTTTCTCCTTTATGACATAGATATAAGATATCTATCCAAACCAATTCCACTTATTAAACAACGCTCTTTTTTATTCCCAAGCATTTGATAAGTCCAATCAACAAATCCACCATCAATTATTTCTATAATTTCACTACCATTTACAAGAGATATCTTAAAATTTATTCCTTTATAGTAATTGTTATGAATATCATCATTTTGAATTGATATGTTTGTATTGGGGAATATAAGTTTGAATGTGTTTAGCATTTTATCGAAAAATCCTTCACTATCTTTGTAACCATTTCTTCTGCGTAATATAATAGAGAAGCAACCGTTTTCTTTTTCATTTAAGATTTCTTTATAATAATTTAAATGCTTTTCTAACAATTCTTTCTCACATGCATAGGAACCTGTATCTTTTCCAGATGAAACCATACAATATAAACCAAAGTGGGAGTAGAAATTTTTACCTGAAAAGTTTTGCGCTCTCATGGTTCTAGCCGTAGTTGCTAAATGAATGGGTGTCTCATTACTTTCTTCTTTTCTTTTCAATTTATCGGCAATAATAATTGCTAGCATATTTGAGGGGTCTGAAAGTATTTCAGTTCCTCGTAGAGCACTAACAATATTATATTGGTTAACAGAACCAAAGACACTACAACTACCTAATGGAGCAGAAGGTGAAAGCATAGTTGTTTTGATACCTATTTCATGTGCTTTTTTCAATAGGTGAGACTCTAAGGTGTGAAATTTTTCTGGGTCAATATTACTAGGAGTAGTAAATCTATTTATTTGAAATGATTTCAGAATATCCATTGCATTTTGATTATCTACTTGTCTTTTAAACACTTCTAGTAAAAGTGAGTTTAAATCTGATTTTGATAAAGATGATAATTTATTGATGATATCCTTGTCTCCAACTTCATTTAAAATACTGTTCAAAATTTTATTCATTATGAAAACCTCCATTTTATTCTTCTTAATTTCATTATAAAATGCTTCTAATAACCATACTAGGTCGTTTGACCCAAATACTTATCAACGTATCAAGGCTCATTCGTTGGTAGTAAATTAGTAGGAAAACGGCTTTGTTAGTCCTGTAGAAATGCGGATAGGTACTGTGTTTTAGGGGATAATCAGATTTTTACTGCGTTTTTACCATAAAAAATATATAATTTATACATTTTATATGGAATGTGAGATGGGTATTTCACAGGTATTATGGTATAGTGAAAGAAAAAGACTCTGGTATTAGAACCTGTTTGAAAAAAGAAGAGAGGGTGGCATATTTTATGATACGGGTAATGTTGGTGGATGATGAAGTGCTGGCACTTGAATTTTTAAAGGAAGTCATTGACTGGAATCAACACGGATTTCAGATTGTGGGGCAGGCGCTCAATGGAAAACGGGCATTGGAATTATTTCAGAAAGAAAATCCTCATATTATTATTTCGGATATTAAAATGTCCGTCATGGATGGTCTGGAATTGTCTAAGAGGGTGAAGGAGTTGAATCCCCATACCAAGATTATACTTCTGTCTGCATATAAGGATTTCGAATATGCAAAAAAGGGAATTCAGTATGGTGTATCCAATTATTTGCTGAAGCATGAAATTAATGAGGCGACCCTGCTGGGGGAACTGAATAAAGTTAAGTCTGAAATCTACAGCGAAGAAGAATGGCAGCAGGCGAAAAAACGTTATTTCGTAAAGAATATTATATACGATGCCCCGAAAGAAGAGAACATGAAGGGGAGTACAGGAGTGGGGAACCAGCTGTTTATGATTATGCTGCAGTTCAACAAGCCTCTTTTTTACGATGATGGAAAAAGGGAGCGTCCGCCTGCAGGTTTTCACACAATTATGGAAAGCCTGCGTAAAGAACCGGTATCGAAAATCACTTATGTAACCGATGTGCAGATCAGCGAAGATAACTACCTGGTTTTATATAATGCGGATCAGATACGCAGTGAATATGAAGCAGAGGAATTCATCTATCAAAAGGCATTGTATGTAGAGCGGGTAATCAGGGAATCAGGGGAAGGATTCTATGGAATCCTTTGCAGCAGAAGGTTTTTACACAATCAGGTTGCAGCTACATTTCGTGAGCTTTCCAGGAAAATCCGTTACAGCCCATTTATGAAGCAGAATAAATACTGCTTTCTGGATCAGATTCCGGCAGGAGATCCGGATGAAGAGGTGGAGCTGTTAA
>NZ_JAWYAJ010000023.1:0-2870 GCF_034124845.1 Robinsoniella sp. | reverse complement strand
ACCGGGCGGATTGGGGACTTGCACCCCTTGAAACGTGCGCCCGCCGGGCGCACCTCAAAAAAGAGTTTCGACCACTGACATAAGCGGTTGAAACTCTTTTTGTGCCGGCTGTGAATTCCGCCAGGGCCGCCCGGCGTAAATACGTCGATATATAGTGCCTGATATCTGTGTCAGGTGTGCGTCAGTACCCCACGCAAACAACGGGGTACTTGACTATATTTACCAGAATGTTTTCATGGACTTCCTGGTAATCATTACAAACCAAACCATTACAATCAGTCCGATTGCCAGAATGATCAGGGATCCCAATCCTAAAAGTTTAAAATAGTCACCAATAAGGCTTACAATTCCAATGATCAGCAATACAATTCCAAATACCAAAAGCCTTGGTGTCATATATTTGATGTATCCCGCCTTATCTTTACACTTTGAAACTGAGATATCTCTGGATAACAAAACATTTTCTTTTATTTCACCTTTTGTTTTCATCAGATAAAATGCATACAAAACGTATACACCGCAGCCTACGAAAAGCAAATCCATGAGCATGTACATACTATCCATAACAATCCTACCTTTCCAAGACTACGCTTACATATTTAAGAACTTTTTCACGATGTCTTTCATCTCATTTACTTCTACAACAGTATCATGAAGTACCGGTGCTGTCCTGATCTCTTCGATTGCAGCTGGTACTTTCACTTTTGAAAGCTTGCAAAGTTCATCCACCAATTCAAAATCTGTCATAGCATCATACTTCATGTCAATTGCATCCATAACGCTCCTTGTAAACTTATAAGGGCTTGCAGTAGACGCAATTACGGATTTGTTATGATCTCTGTTTTCTGCTTCATATTTCTTAAATACACAGGAAGCTACTGCCGTGTGAGTATCCATGATATATCCCGTCTTACGGTATACTGAGGCAATTTCCTGTGCTGTCTCTTCTTCCGTAGCATAATTTCCATAGAAATCAGAAAGCTGTGCTTTCATTTCTTCAGTAATATCATACTTTCCTTCTTTGCCAAGTGCTGCCATCATTTCCAGATTCTTATCCGCATCTTGTCCGGCAATCTTATAGATCAACCGCTCCAGGTTACTGGAAATCAGAATGTCCATAGATGGTGATGTGGTAAGGATAAATTCACGATTTCTGTCATATGTACCTGTTGTAAAGAAATCATACAGCACTTTATTGTCATTAGAGGCACATATCAGCTTGTCAATGGGAACACCCATATTTTTAGCGTAATATGCAGCCAGAATATTTCCAAAGTTACCGGTTGGCACAACCACATTGATCTTCTCGGATTTGCCTATCTCCTTTGAAGCATATAATTTTGCATAGGCATATACATAATAAACCACCTGCGGAACAAGACGACCGATATTAATAGAGTTAGCTGAAGAAAATTGGAATCCGGCAGCTGCCATCTGCGCTTCCAGCTCCTTATCTCCGAATATGTTCTTCACACCTGTCTGCGCATCATCGAAGTTACCGTTAATGCCTACTACAAAAGTATTCGCACCCTTCTGGGTAACCATCTGCTTTTCCTGAATAGGGCTTACACCGTCTTTGGGATAAAATACCACAATTCTGGTGCCCGGAACATCTGCGAATCCAGCCAGAGCCGCTTTACCGGTATCCCCTGAGGTTGCAGTCAGAATTACGATTTCATTTTCCACATTATTCTTTTTCGCTGAAGTTGTAAGCAAATGAGGCAGAATTGAAAGTGCCATATCTTTAAATGCAATGGTAGCACCATGAAACAGCTCCAGATAATAAGCGCCGTCTTCTTTTTTAATCGGTGCAATCTCCGTGGTATCAAACTTTTCATCATAAGCTTTTGCAATACAGGATTTTAACTCTTCTTCCGTAAAGTCCGTAAAAAACAGCTTCATAACTTCAAATGCCGTCTCTGTGTAGCTCATACCTGCCAAAGTCTCCATATCCACATCTAATGCAGGAATAGCGGATGGAACAAATAGCCCACCGTCTGCGGATAATCCCTTTAAAATTGCCTGGGAAGCTGTTACTGCAGTTTCATTACTTCTCGTACTTTTGTATAACAAATCCATCGTCTTCATCCTTTACATTGGTTTAAATTATATTCTTTAAGTACAGATTATAGCATACCTTTTCAAAGTACACAAGCCGAAAAAAGACAGCTGCACAAAAACGCAGCCGCCATTTTATCAATAACCTTCATATGTAAAAAATTCATGTCCGCCATACACGAACAATTTCTGCAATTTAGTATCAAACCAGTTGACATTGATCTGGTCTGCACTGGATCTTGCAATAAAGTACAATGCACCTTCTGAATAATCTTCACCATTTAAAGCACGGTCAACGGCTTCAATTGTTTCATCCGAAATCGTAACACTGTCAATTCTTCCGTCTGCCGTTGGGGAAAACTGCGGATCACCATTTACCCGCTCCCATACAACGTCATAAATACTATCCGGAAAATGACTGTTGTTTACTCTGTTAAGTACTACATTTGCCACCAAAATCTTACTTTTCATATCCCCGCCGGTCGCTTCCGCTTCCACTATGCGAAGAAGTGCATCGTAATCTTCCACAGGCATATGGTTGTCCTTCACAATCTGTGACGCACTGTAACCAACTGTTCCAGCGGGCTCCATGCCCTTTTCAATTGTCATCCTGTTTACTTCTCTCCTGCTGGCTTTGGATGCCCCCACCAGTACTTCCTCTCCTGCTCCTGATACTTCCTGTGCTTTTGAAGACCTGGACAGTTCTTCCATGCTGGATATACAGTTCATGATACCCATTAGGCCTGCCTGGAACTTTTTATCTTTCGCCTTTTGCGGTGTTTCGTCTGTAACCGCATTCTGTTGTGTAACGG
>NZ_JAWYAJ010000022.1:0-2402 GCF_034124845.1 Robinsoniella sp. | reverse complement strand
AGGTTTTATGCGACCTGCGATAGATTTTTAGTTAGTCCAACTGTCAAACTCCCGTGTTAATTTGAAAAATAAAATATATAAAATAATAGAGTTTTATTTTTGAATTAATCAAAAATAATATTTATATAAATAAAATATCAGCATACTATTGACAACCAAATTTATATGAGCTAAGATGTAATACATAAAATTACAAAATTAAATATGAAATTGCGGTCATCTTTCTTTAATTAATAATTGAAAGTGATAATAGGGAAGCTGGTGAGAATCCAGCACAGTCACCTCTACTGTGACGTGGACGAAGAGACAAAAGCCATTGATATACCTATCGAGAAGGCGTTTCTAAGGATGAAGCGAAGTCAGGATACCTGCCGTGTTGCACGTTATTTATTTCTGGGCTGAGGAAATAGGTTTATTTTTATGCCGCAATTCAATTAATTACATATGGGGAATAATAAGCCTTTCTGTCTGAGTGCAGGAAGGCTTTTTTTAATGAATTTTCAAGTTTATATAACTTTTGGACATGTAAAAAGTCCATTTCTATGGTTAACGATACCATATTTCTATAGAAAGGGAGTAACAGCTGATGAACGGAACGGAAAGGAGGGGAAATGGTGATGATTGGTTCCGAACAGCATAAAAATGAGAGACATGAAAAAGGAGGATTTGATTTATGAAGATTTTTAAAAAATTGACCGCGTTGGTACTGGCTTTAACATTAGTTTTCGGTATGACCACAATTACAGCGTCTGCAGCAAGTGATAACCTGGCGATTGGTTCTGTTACGTTAACAGCGCCTGCATCCGGTAAAAGTGCAGTAGCAGAATTAAAGACAGTAACCGTAGGCGGTGTAACCCGTTATACTTATAATGCAAAATTACCATCTGGAACAGCTACAAGTGATCTTAAGAAACTAAAAGTTGTTCTGACTGGTGTAAATTCTGATGCAGCTGTCAGCATTGATAGTCAGACAAGCGCTACAGGAAGTACGACAAGAACATTTAATAACGTTGATGTGTCTGCGTCATCTGCTACGATTTCCGTTACTTTTGGTGGTGAGACCAGAGCTTATGAATTGACGGCTACTGTGGATGCAACAAAACTTACTGTACAATTAGGAATTCGTACCATTAATGCATTTAATTATGGAACTGAATTTCAGGCTGCAGCAAATGCAATTATGCTTCCTTCCAATAATAAGAATAATTATGTTACTCTTACCCTGGATGCAGGGGCTACCGTTATGGATGCATTAGTGAAGGCAGCAGGCATGCATGGGATTCAATTAACTGGAGCAGAAAATAATTATATCTCCAAGATGTCTAAGGGAGGATATACTCTGGGTGAATTTACCTGTGGAAGTATGAGTGGATGGATGTATACCGTAATTCCTCTAGGTGGAGAAGAGTTTTTACCAATGTATGGTGCAGCTCAGTATTATCTGGAAGGCGGAGAAAAAATTAATTGGCAGTATACCTGCAACTTTGGTGCAGATATTGGATTTGGATTCTAATTACAATTTGTGAGAAGGCAGGGTATCCCATTTCGGATGCCTTGCTTCATGTTAGAAAGAGGTAGGTTATGATAAAAAAGGCAAAACGTTATCTGGCTGGATTGATGTCCATGTGTATGTGCTTAACAATGGTTCCGATAAATGTACAGGCGCAAGTAAAAGAATCAGAGAATATACAGAGTGAGTCAGATTATGACAGAATGAGTGAAAAAACTAATGCAGACACCAGATTGGTTACGATTAATGGGTATTGCGGCGAATCGGGAGTAGAGCCTGATGAGGACTTCTATAGCTTTGCATTTGCACTATCAGATAGTAATCATAATGTGATTTATGATCCTGCAAAATATTGTAAAGTTGGTGAAACATACTATTTACAGCTTGATTCTATGAGCTACCCGCAGAGCGTATTTAATCGTGCGGAAGTGACAGGTCTGGAATTATCAGAAGCAGATAAAAACAATATGATTGAAGCGATTACAAATGGTACTTTTTCATTTATAATGCCGGATCATGATGTTACATTTGATCTTTATCTAATGAGGCAGTATAGTGTTAGAAATGTATATATGGAACCAGAAAATGGCGGAACAATAGTAATAACTGGTGAAGAGTATGTGAATGGAAATAAAACGGAATGGTATAACCCGTATAATACCGATGTTACGATAAAGGCTTTACCCAATTTAGGGTATCGTTTCAAGACGTGGGATATATCAACTTCAGGTTCAATGGGACCAGATTTACCTGTTGATCCAGAGCTTTCACAGAATTTAACATCATCGGAAAAGTTATTTAAGATGCCTAATCGTGATGTGGATCTAAATGCATACTTCGAAAAAGACCCCGATGCCGTTTTCGATGCCGTATTTACCGGAGGAGAAGGAGC
>NZ_JAWYAJ010000021.1:0-7694 GCF_034124845.1 Robinsoniella sp. | reverse complement strand
CGAAAACATCCAGGAGATCATCCGCATGTATGGGTCAAAAGGGCGGACAGAGGAACTGGAAAAACGCAAGGTTGATGTATCTTACCGGATGCGCATTGAGATGGAGTCCCACAGAAATCTTAAAAGCATGTCTATATTTAAGCCCGGGGCAGTGATACTGCAGATTGGGGATTATGTTCTGCGGGAAGATGAACAGATGATCCCAAGGTTAAATGAACTGGGGGGATTACCCATATGGACAACGTTGCATACAGGAGAAACGGTCAGTTATAGTGCACCTTATGATAAACTGTATCTGCTAAGAGCGATTAATGATATGAAGACGATGGAGATCATAGCCTATGAACGGATAACTGTTGATGAAGCAAGGCTCCAGGAGCAATACACCGGAATCCTGTCGGAAAAAAGCAGGCTGTTTATTGCTGACCAGGATGGCAGAATACTTTCATCCTCGGTAAATGGATGTATGGGCCTGGCATTTACAGAACTTGGATATGGTGAACTGCCGGGAGGAAATGCCGGGTATTCTAAAACAGGAGATGTGATTGTCTCATATTATAATATCAATACTGCTGGATGGAGAATTGTAAAAGTAGATGATTCCCGTGATATCCTGCAAAGCACCAATGCAGTATATTATACGGTATTGGTGTGTATGCTGCTGACGTTGATTTTTGGAGTAGTTTTTTACACCGTCCAGAAAAAAACGATGATTCAGCCAATTCAGCAGCTTTCCAGGGAAACAGAAACATTTACCGAAGAACGGTTTCAAATTGGAATATACGATGACAGTGATGGTGAGATTGGAGTACTGAACCGGAATCTTGCGAAAATGGTTGCCTATATCCACAACCTGATTCAGACACAGTATAAAAATGAAATTAAGCGCAAAGAAATCGAGCTGAAATATATGCAGAGCCAGATCAACCCTCATTTCTTGTACAATACCCTGGATTCCATACGGTGGATGGCAGTTGTGGAACGCAATGATGAAATTGCCGCCCAGGTGGAAGCATTGTCGGATGTCTTCCGGCATGCACTAAACCGCGGAAATGAAATGGTGACGGTAAAACAGGAAGTGGAACATTTGAAAAGCTATCTTCTGATTCAGAAAAACCGTTTTGGAGAAAGAATCCGGGTATCCATTCTGGTGGATCAGGAACTGGAGGATTGCCGGGTACAAAAACTGATCTTGCAGCCATTGGTGGAAAATGCTTTTGTACACGGGTTGGAAAAGAAAGTGGGCGGGGGAAGTATCTGGGTAAAGGTTCAAAAAGAAGGACAGATGCTTATGTATTCTGTGGAGGATGACGGTGTTGGAACTGACGGTGGAGAGATTAACCGGTATCTAAAAGATGAAAAAGAGAGTGAAAATGTATTTGCACTGAAGAATATTGACGAGAGACTGAAAATGAAATTTGGGAATGACTGCGGTATCCGTTTTTATTCCAGGGAGAATGTGGGAACCCGGGTGGAGGTTAGAATGCTTCCGGAGCAATTTTCTGACAGGCTCTGATGTCCGGGAGAATGTACGCGTTTGTGTGGTAATAATGGATTCGGAGTGATGTTATCATGAAAAAGAGCAAAGTAGTGGTACTGGCATTATCAGCATTTGCTGCTGCCATGATTCTTGGAAACTGCGGAATCATGAAGCGGGAGGAAACTTCAGAAAGCGAAAAATCACAGAATAAAAAGATACGGTTTTACGGCAGAGTTCTGGAATATACATCCAGTGAACTTATGATGGAAAAACTGCAGGAAAAATTCCGGAATAAGTATACCATAGAAACACTGCCGGTGGATTGGCAGAATCAGGAGAAAATTGTCCGAAGAGAAATTATTTCAGGAAAGCCATGTGATATCTACAATTTTGAAATGAACAGAATTGTTTTGCTGGAGGATATGGCATTGGATTTAAAGCCATATCTGGATGCAGACCCGGATTGGAAGGCTCAGTTTCGGCCCAGTGCCCTGGAGCAGGCATGTGTTAACGGTAAAATTCTGGCAGTGCCCTGGGAGTCAAACTTTCCGGTCGTCCTGGCAAATAAGGAGCTTTTAAACAGGGCGGATGTAACCGTCCCGGACTCATGGACCTATGAAGAATTTGAAAGTGTCTGCAAAAAGATAAAAAATCTGGGAGTGTACCCATTTTCCAATGCCGGGGACATGGGGCATGGGGGATGGCTTTATCGAAATGGAATGCTTTCAGCCAGTTTGAGCAATGGAACCTATGAGCGGTACACAAAAGGCAGTCTGCACCTTGATGGAAAAGAATCTAAGGAAACATTACAGGCAATTCAATCCTTATATGACAAAGGATATATGTATCCCGGAGAGCAGGCGGTAACGACCCGGGTGGATGAAATAAAAGCCGGATTTATGAAGGGTGAAACCGCAATGATCACCGAGATCGGAACAGGTGCACAGGCAACTGCCAGGGAAGCGAAAAAACGTGGAATAGATGCAGTGGTTGTGCCATGGCCCGGGATTGGAGATATGGATGCCAACCATTCCGGAGATAATGCATTATTTATTCCGAAAAACAGTAAAAACATTGAGGCTGCAATTGCGATCATCAGGGAATATACAAGTGTAGAGATCCAGTCTATCCATTTAGCAGACGGTTATATTCCGGCAAACCGGAACGTAGTGGTAACTGACCCGTTTGTGCAGTCGGTTATTGCACAGGCGGAACATCTTTATGCAGAAGACCCACCGTCCGTGGATATGACGGAATACAGAGGGTACCACTTAATACCGGATCTGATTCTGGGACAGGGGGCAGAAGAAGTGATGGAAAAATTAGAGCAGTACCGGATCAGCAGCCAGCACACAGAGCAGGAGACAGAAATATGTTTAAGATAGGCGAGTTTTCAAAATTGACCCAGGTTTCAATTCGTATGTTGAGATACTATGACGAGACGGGATTGTTAAAACCTGCAGTAACCGATCATTTTACAAATTATCGATTGTATTCTGCCGATCAGATCGCAGTGTTGAATAAAATCATATTTTTGCGGGATTTGGGATTCCATGTTCAGGATATCGCGGCAGCCCTCCATCAGTGGGATGATGCATATATCGTAAAGCAGCTGGACAGAAAACGCATTGAAATTGAACAGGCGATTAAAGCAGAACAGGATAAATTGTCTAAAATAGACCAGGCAAAAGAGGATATCCGCCAGGAAAAAATAGAGATTCATTACAATGTGTCCATTAAATCCGTTCCGGGTGCCCAGGTGCTTTCCCTGAGGCGTGTTGTGCCCTCTTATTATTCGGAAGGACAGTTGTGGAAGGAAATGACCGCATTTGCAGTGAAATACAAAATTTTGGTTTCAAGCAACACCTTTGCCATCTATCATGATTCTGATTACCGGGAAAAAAATGTAGATATTGAAATCTGTGCGCCGGTTCAGCGCATGGGAAAGGATCAGGATGGCTTCAAATTTCGGAATATCGCCCCGGTACCCATTATGGCAAGTACCATGGTCTACGGTACTTTTGAAAATATTTCCGGTGTGTTTCGTTCCTTTGCAGGCTGGCTGGAAGAACACAGCCAGTATAAAATGCTGGGTCAAAGCAGACAAATTGTCCACCGGGGTCCCTGGAATGAAACAAACATTGACAATTACCTCACCGAAATACAAATCCCATTGGAAAAAATAGAATGATTAATTGAGAATCAAATACCTGTACGGTTATCGGCCGTACCGGTATTTTTTTGTCCCAAAATGCATTTGGGGGAAAATCGTAGAATTACAGGAAGATTCGTAGAATATCAGGTTCAACGAAGGGACAGGAATTGATAAAATGAATCCAATCAAAGTCCGTAAGATTTCAAACCTTTTAAAGAAGATCTGAAACGAAAAATAAGATTTATTAAGTTATGATGGACTTGTAAATAACAAATAAAAGGAGTTACAGAACGGGTTTGAAAACCAATGGGAAGGGAGGAAACATGTATAAGGTACTGTTAGTAGATGATGAAGTTTTGATCAGAGAAGCGGTACGGGACAATGTGCACTGGTCGGATCTGGGATTCCGGCTGATTGGAACCTGCAGAAATGGAAAGGAGGCTGTGGAAGCCATTCGGAAAGCACCGCCGGATTTGCTGCTCACGGATATACGGATGCCCCATATGGATGGAATTGAACTTACAAAGTATGTATACCAGAATTATCCAGGAATTAAAGTAGTGATCATCAGCGGATACGATGAGTTTGAATATGCAAAACAGGCGATCCGATATAAGGTAATCGAATATATCTTAAAACCCATCAGTGCATTTGAACTGTCCGACACGTTAACCAAGATCCGCCAGAATCTGGATTATGAAAATCAATGGCTGACCAGTATGAAGAAGATCAGGGGGGCTTATTATAACAGTCGCCAGATATTAAAAAGAGAATTTCTAAACCATCTGATTCTGGGGCAGATGATGCCTCAGGAAATAGCAAAGAAGATGAAGGAAATGGATATCCGTCTTTTCGGGAATTATTTCACGGTGATTCTCATCGAAGCAAAAGACGATACGGTATTTAGCCGGAGTTCCTTTCAGGATAACAAAGACCTTGCACTGTTTGCCATACTAAATGTGGCAGAAGAAGTATTATCACAGTCGGGAAATGGTGTGGTATTTCAGGACAAAGAATCCAGGACAGTTGTGATATTAGGAGCAGACGGACCAAGGGAAATGGATTTTAAAAGTTTGGAATACTGCAGGCATATAAAACAGAATATTGAAACTTTTCTGAAGCTGGATGTGGTACTGGGTGTGGGAGAGTTTACAGAGGTAATCACCGCTTTGGACAAAGCATACCAAAGTGCGGGAGATGTGCTGGAATACCGGTTCTTATCAAAAGCCAGAGAAATATACTTTGCCAAAGATTTCCGAAATGTCCGGGGAAAAAAAAACATTGATATGAAAGAATGGATTTCCAGAATCACCCTGGCGGTAAAGAAGAATGACCAGGACTTCATCGGCAGGGAACTGACGGCATTCATCAATGATCTGCAGACATCCTGGGTATCCAAAAAAGTTTGTACCATCAATGTACAGAATATTATGATGGCACTGATGAATCTGATGGAAGAAATCCAGGTCAGGGACGGAGAAATTCGTTATGAGATGAAGCGTCTGCAGGTTGCCATATATGAAGATGAAAATCTGGAATGTGTGGCACGCCATCTGGAAGAGGCGTGTATCAAAACAGGAAATGCGCTGGCTACAGAAAAAGACGGTTATTACCAGAGACAGGTCATGCTTGCCCACGACTACATAGACAAACATTACCAGAATGCAGATATTTCCTTAAATTCCATCTGCGGATATCTGGCAGTCAGCGTCAGCCATTTCAGCTACCTGTTTAAACATTATACAGGAGTCACTTTTGTAGAGGCGCTGACGAAAAAGAGAATAGAGAAAGCAAAAGGAATGATGGAGAATACCTCAATGAAAATATATGAGGTATCGGAGTTGGTAGGATATGAGAATCCGCAGTATTTCAGCAGTATCTTCAAAAAGTATACGGGGAAGACGCCAAGGGAGTATATGAGGATGGTGCGATAGCGTGAACCGTATATATGTGGTGTCTGGAAGAATTAACGCAGAACGGTAGACGTGTAAGTGTGGAAGATAGTTGTACTTTTGTGGAAGATAGTTTATTAAACAGCAGATAGAAGCAGGATATAATAAACCTGTATCCGGAACAAACAATTACGTGAAAACAGGAAGAAGAGAGGATAAGATATGAAAAGGAGAAGTAAAAAAGGAGTGGCAGTACTGCTTGCGTCGGCGATGCTGACAACAACCGGAATGGGGATTCCGGGAATGGAAGGAAGTGTGGCATATGCCCGGGAGAATACGGGCAATGCCTTGTATGTGGCAGTGAACGGCAATGATCTTACGGGAAACGGTACACTGGAGAGTCCATTTGCAACCTTTGAAAAAGCCAGAGATGCTGCCAGAGAACAGAATCAGGAGAATACCACGGTATTTGTAAGGGGAGGTACGTACTTCTTTGAGCATACATTGGAACTGACCGGGCAGGACTCGGGTATTACTTTCCGCAATTATGATGGAGAGGCCGTGGAATTAAGCGGTGCAGTCACTTTTGACCAGTTGACTTGGAGTGACTATGAAGGCAATCCCAATATCAAGGTCACAAAAGTTGATCCCAATCTTGGAATTGATAAATTATTTTTGAATAAGGAAGAACAGGTGCTGGCAAGATATCCAAATGCTGTATCGGGAGTGCTTCCCCTGGAGGGGGCAACAACAAGAGCAGATATCAAATCCCGGGTTAAAAATTACAATGATCCCACCGGAGGGTATATCCGTGCGATTCACAGCAATGGATGGGGCGGAAACGATTATATCATTACAGGCAAAAATACGTCTAATGCATTAGGCCTGGATTACCAGTGGGTGGGTGATAACAACCGTGGAAATGGAATGAAAGACAATGCGGTGATGATTGAAAATGTGTTTGAGGAACTGGATGCATCCAAAGAATGGTACTACGATAATAAAGAAGGAAATCTTTATGTTTATCCCGAAGAAGGGGTAGATTTAAACGATATAACTGTGGAAGCAGCAGTAACTACAGATATCATCCGTATAGAAGGAGCGGACAGCGCACATCCCGCAGAGGATATTACACTGGATGGATTCACCTATTTTGGAACGAAGAGAACTATGTTCACCGTAAATGAAGAAGGCAAAGAATACATTCCTCTGATGAGAGGGGACTGGTGTGTGGTAAGGGCAGGCGCTGTCTACATGGAAAATGCCAGGAATATTCAGGTGGTGAATTCTAACTTTAACCACATGGGAGGAAATGGAATCTTCATGTATGGCTATAATGACAGTCATATCGTGGATAACAATGAATTCATAGATATCGGCGCCACAGCTGTTCAGGTAGTGGGAGATCCCAAGTCCGCTTATGAAGCTTCATTCTGGGAACATGCCCTGTATCCGGAGCTGCAGGTGCATAAGACCAGCGTAGATTTCCCGGAAAAAGTGGGACCGGCAACAGAGGACTATCCCAGAGATATTGAGATTACCAATAACCATATGGAAAATCTGGGGATTTTTGAGAAGCAGTCCTGCGGCGTGAATCTGTCAGTGAGCAGCAGGATCAAAATTCTGCACAATACCATCCACAAAAGTGCCCGTTCCTGTATCAACGTCAATGACGGAACATTCGGCGGACATGAGATTGCATATAATGATGTATATAATGCCCAGTTAGAGACTACCGACCACGGTCCGTTTAACTCATGGGGAAGAGACCGTTTCTGGTCTGTACCCAAATACAATGCAAGCGGTGAAAGCGGAGATCTGATCAGGAATTACGAAAAGGACGCAAAAGTATATGACCTTGCCCTGATCGATGCATACCAGACCAATAAGATTCATGATAACCGGTTCCAGCATGATTCTGACGCTCCCCATACCTGGGGCATTGATTTAGATGACGGTTCTTCCAACTATGAAATTTACAACAACCTCTGTCTGGGGCTGGGAATTAAATTAAGGGAAGGCTTTGACCGGAAAGTATATAACAATATTATTCTGGACGGACAATTCCAGATTCACGTATCCTATAAAGAAGCAGGAGATGAAATCTACAGCAATATCGTGGCGAATACCACACCCTACGGGTTTGCAGTAGTAGATGAAAACAGAT
>NZ_JAWYAJ010000020.1:5519-10514 GCF_034124845.1 Robinsoniella sp. | reverse complement strand
TAATCGCATAGACATACTTAATGAGATGTCTTGTCCGGTCAAATGCATACCGGTCATCATACTCCGGAACCGGACTGTGCTCGTAGCGGTCCAGCATAAAGGACTCATCCAGGAGCCATGCCACCGCAGCCACATCCCAGATTGCCCTGCTCCAGCAGCTACTTTCTTCATACCGTTCCGCTTCTGAGGATGTGACATTTACCAGATAATCACATAACTTATTTTTGCCTGACAGCCAGTATTGTAACTCCGGTCCTGTAGTTGCAAAATGGGAGACTACCCCCATGCATGGCAGCTGTACCAGTGGGACTCCGGAATCAAACACCACCCTCGCCGCTGCAACATCCTGGTATAAATTAAACTCCCTGTTGTCATGCCAGTCATAGGAATTTCCTCCCAGCCAGATCACTACAATCCGATTTATTATCTCCGGTTCCAATATAATTGCAGAAGCAATATTAGTAATTGCACCAATGGCAATAATATAAAGAGGATCCTCCTCTTTTCGTTCCATTGCTCTTTTTATAAGGTTCTCTGCCGCAGCCGATTCTACCGGCTGGGATTCATCCGGCAGGTATTTTACCGATCCTTTATAGACATTATCCTTTAAATCCTCCCGTTCCATAAGTTTTAGTACATTCATAATCTCCTGATAACTTTTTTCCATTCCATCCCCGGGTCCCTTAGACTTATCATTGTGAAAAGGCGCCGCATAGATTGCCTTCAGCCTTAATTTTTCCCCTGACTTAATCAAGTAAGCAAGTGCATACTGGTCATCAATCTCATTAAATGTGTCCGTGTCAATCACAACATCCACCGGACCTGCCGGCCGTTCTAATTTTCTGATTAATTCCTGGTCTGTCATACCAATTACCTCCTGCATTAAACAATAGTTATTTTTTACCTTCACGCTGCTCCTGCAATTTTACTCTGAAGGATCAGATGCAATTTTCTCTTACGTATATAAGATGATAGATTTAATGTATAATTGCAGTTCTACACTTTGCATTGTGGATATCATCTGCAATATCAATTAGTTTCCTTAAGCTCCTCCCTTCTCCAATTATAACTGTAAGTTTAGGAAAATAATTTTCTTAAATCAATTTCTTGATGTTATCTTATCACGTTTTCGCTTTATGTCAATACCATTTATTATACTTTGTTAGATATAACTATTTCTTAAAACTATTTTTTGTGCTTTTTATACAATTATTTTTCTAAAAGGAATTGACAAATTATAATTGGTATATGATAATAAGGTTATTGCAAATGCATCCCGCAAACATTTTTAAACTTGGAGTAATAGTAAAATGACAATTAAAGAAATTGCCGCTTTAGCCGGTGTATCCATTTCCACTGTTTCAAAGATCGTTAACAGCAAAGATGAGAATATCAATGCCGAGACCAGAAACCGTGTATTGAAAATCGTAAAAGAATATCATTATTCCCCCTATGCTTCGGCAAAAATTGCTTCCACTGCAAAAACCTTTGTCCTGGGGGTTTTGCTAAAATCTGCCTCCAAATCCCGGCTCCTGCTGGATGGTATCCTGTCCGCCGCCCGGGAAAACGGATATCATATTCTGATCTGTGACAGTTTTAACAGCGCAGAAGAAGAGTTGAAAAATATAACTGCACTCTGCAAATACAAAGTGGATGGCGTTATCTGGGACCCGGTAAACAGCCAGAGCCTTCAACATGAGCATCATTTTGCAAAGCTGGACATTACTTTTATCATCTATGGTTTACCTCTATCTGACAGCAGCTATTGTATCGACTTTTCCGATCTGGGCTATAAAGCCGCCTGGATTTTAACTTCATATAAACATCGAAAAATAGCCTGTCTTCTCTCCCCGGGCTCCAGACGTTCACAGCTCATTCTGGAGGGTTTTAAAAGGTGCCTGTATGACAATCAGATACCATTTTCCAACAGCATGGTTATTTTTACTGATTCTGACAGCTGGTATTCTGATATTGCAGCCAGGAAATACACTGCTATTTTGTGTGCCGACTTCACCTCCTGCCTTGCTCTCTACGAGCAGCTTTACAATATCCATTACCGGATTCCCTATGACATTTCTCTCATTGCTTTAAAGGATGATGTGCCGGAAGAGCTGCACTATCCCCCTATCTCCGGCATTCAGGTTCCTTACTATGAACTGGGGCGCTTTATCTGCGGGGATCTGATCGGCAGATGCGAAAAACGAAAACATTCCGCTTCGGACATATATCGGCAAATCACGGTAGACCACGCCGCCAGCCTGGATATCCCCTATAGCATACGTTCCAAAAAAATCGTCGTGGTAGGCGGTATCAATATTGATATTACCTTAAATGTGGATGAACTGCCCCATTCCGGTAAAGCAGTCAGTACCAGCCGCTCCACTACTTTTCCCGGCGGCAAAGGCGTGAATCAGGCAATCGGAGCCGCACGTCTGGGACATGCGGTTTCCCTGATCGGCAAGGTTGGGAATGACTATGATTCCGCCCTTATTTACAATGCCATGAAGGAAAATGAGGTGGATATACAGGGTATCGGTAGAGATCTCTGTGCCAGTACGGGGAAAGCTTATATTCACGTTCAAAATGACGGTGAGAGTACGATATCCATACTGACCGGAGCAAATCAGCATTTAGGACCACAGGACATCATTGATAATGAACGCCTGTTTGAAAATGCAGGTTATTGCCTGCTTCCCACTGAAATACCGGATACAGCCATTGAAACAGCAGCAAAAACTGCTAAAAAATACGGTGCCGGAACAATCCTGAAGCCCACTCTAGTGGAACAGATTCCGGATTCCATTCTTAACAATATCGACATCTTTATCCCCAACCGGCTGGAAATGGCGGCCTTGTGTCCGGGCATCAGCACCCTTTCCCAGCAGGCTGATTCTTTTATCCGCAAGGGCGTACACACTGTGATTATCACGCTGGGACACCGTGGATGCTACGTAAAGTCAGACGGCTGCGAACATTACTATCCGGCAGTTGGTTTTGTATCCGTTGACAATACCGGCGCCGCAGATGCTTTTATAGCAGCACTTGCATCTTACCTCCTTTACGGATACCAACTGGATGAAGCAGTGCGGATTGCAGGTTACGCCGCAGGATTCTGTATTTCCAGACAGGGGGTAGTCCCCGCCTTGATTGACCGCAATTCTCTGGAAGCCTATATAAAGAAGGCAGAGCCTGATTTGGTTCATTGAGAGTATTAATTTAATTTTCTTTAAATTTTTCTTGACAACTATCTTTGTCATTGCTATACTGTCTTTGACAAGGATATTTGTCATTCTGACTTAATTTCTTGTCATTCCATGGATTATCATTACGTTAGCAGAAAGGGGATGATCATACGCCCTTATACAATCGCTTGAAAGAATACCGCGCCAGACTTGGCATTAACCAGCAGCAGCTGGGAAGCCTGGTAGGTGCATCCAGACAGACCATCAGTTTGATTGAACGGGGCGATTATTCCCCCTCAGTAACTTTAGCACTTAAAATAGCCAAAGTCTGCGGGGTCGGTGTTGAAGAAATATTTATTTATGAGGAAGGAGAAGATGATGAAGAATAAGAGTAAGATTGTCGCAATCCGATTTATTCTTGTCGTTTTTCTGTCAGGTGTATTCGGTGGAATTGCAGGATTTCTTTTTGCCTCCTCTGAATCCAATCTGACCATTGTGGGAAATACGGTATCCGGCGTCTTAATCCGCTGCTCTATATATATGAGTGTTGTATTTGATGCCGCAGCCCTTTTAACCGCTTATGTATTATACCGCATTTCAAAAAAAGAATTTCGGCTATGGGACCAGGAGGATTCCGACTACATTGCAAAAACGGAGAGGAAGCTTTCCATCTCCCTGATGGCAAGTGAGATCGGGCCTATACTGGCGATGACTGCTTTTTGTATCGGAGTTTTAGACCTTCATAAAAACGATAACTCCGCAAGAGTTATCTGCATGCTGGCTTTTATCACATTATCCCTTTCACTGGCGTTTTTGCAGAGGAAAATTATCAGTCTGGATCAGGAAATCAATCCGGAAAAAAAGGGAGATCCTCTGGATTTCAATTTTCAGAAACAATGGCTGAAAAGCTGTGATGAACAAGAAAAGCAGGTTGCTTATAAGTCTGCATACAAAGCATTTCGTGTTTCCCAGATCTTTTATGTAGTTATTTTAATTTTATTAATCCTGGTGGGACCGTTTTTTGAAATTGGCATCAGTCCATTTTTAATTGTCGGATCAATCTGGTTATTGCAGGTTCTGGTCTATTCCATAACCTCTTTAAAATTATCCAAACCCAAAAATCATTAGCAACAGAAAGGACATATTATGGTAGAAATCAAAAATCTTTCCAAAATCTATCACCTGAACAAGAAACAGCAAAAAGAACAAAAAGCAAAAAATACGAAAAAAATTGCCGTTTCCAATCTTAATCTGGAAGCACACGAAGGAGAGATCTTCGGCCTGCTGGGTACAAACGGAGCCGGCAAAACCACTACTTTGCGTTGTATGGCGACTCTTTTGAAGCCTACCAGCGGAAGCATATCTGTCTGTGGTTACGATACCATCAAGGATTCAGCCAAGGTTCGTGAAAACATTGGATTTTTAACAAATGAAATCAAACTGGATCCCCAGTTTTCACCAAAGTATCTCATGGGATTTTTCGGAAAACTCCATGGCCTCTCTGAAGAAACTATCAATCAGCGTCGGGATGAGCTTTTTAAACATTTTGGAATAAAAGAATTCGAAGACAAAAAAATAGAGGAACTGTCCACCGGTATGAAGCAGAAAGCCGCCATTGCAGTAAGCCTGATCCATGACCCGCAGGTTATTATATTTGATGAACCTACTACGGGCCTGGACATCATTACAGCACGTGCAGTAACGGATTACCTGCAGAAACTGAAAGCTGAAGGAAAGTTAATTATCATGTCTACCCATATCATGTCAGAAGCAGAAAAGCTCTGTGACCGTATTGCGATTATCATTGACGGGG
>NZ_JAWYAJ010000020.1:0-5509 GCF_034124845.1 Robinsoniella sp. | reverse complement strand
ACCGGACAGAATGTGATGATCTGGAGGATGCTTTCTTTAAACTTTACCAGACTTATGGAAAGGTGGTATAACCATGAACGGAACAAAAGCTATTTACTGTAAAGAATTAAAACGTGTATTTAAAGATTCAAAGATGATATTTTCACTATTCATCCTTCCGGTAGTTCTTATGGTTGGAATATACAGCCTGATGGGTTATCTGGGCAACAAAGAATCCCAGAACACCAAAGAACATATCCCCATCGTTTCTGTTCAGAATGCGCCGGAAGATATGAAGGAACATATGGAGGATTTCTTTGGGAAAGCGGATGTTACCTATGTGCAGGCAGATGAGTCATTGGATGGCGCAAAAGACGGCATTTATAACGGAAAAGTGGATCTTCTGGTTGTCTTCCCCATAGATTTCAGCCAACAGATTGCAGACTACAAAGACGGTGATCCGATTCCGGACATCCAGACATTCTATAACCCGTCGGAAAATTACTCCCAGCATGCTCACGATGCATTTATAACATCCCTGAACGGCTATCAAAAAGCATTATTAGCTGATCGTCTGGGCAACCTGGATGTACTGACCGTATTTACCATTGACAATACGAATGAGAATCCTATTATTCAGGATGATGCGAAAGCCTCAGGCCAGTTCCTTGCCATGCTGCTGCCTTATCTGGTAACCATTCTTTTATTTGCAGGTACTATGTCTCTTGGTACGGACTCTATTACCGGAGAAAAGGAACGTGGTACTCTGGCAAGTATGCTGGTAACGCCAATCAGCCGATTTGATATCGCTCTTGGAAAACTGCTGGCACTGATGACGCTGTCTATTATGTCTGCTTCCGTATACATTATAGCATTAACGGTTTCACTCCCCAAGACAATGTCTTCTATGGGTGCAGAAAATATGACTGTTACCTTTACCCCAGGACAGATTATTATGATGGCTGCAATTATTATCGCTCTCGCATTTTTATATGTGGCACTGGTAGGCATTGTATCGGTATTCGCCCGTACTGTAAAAGAAGCAGCATCCTATGTAACGCCTTTATACATTATTGTTATTGTTGCAGGAATGTTCACCATGATTTCCCCTTCCTCAGGACATTCCACATACGAATACCTGATCCCTATTTATAACTGCAGCATTGCACTTGGCGAAATCTTCACCAGAGAATTAACCGTACTTCATTTTGCCATGACCCTTGGTATAACCGTTCTGGTGGGCGGTGCCATAACTGCAATTATTGCGAAAGCATTCAGCAGTGAACGAATTATGTTTAATGCCTAAACCTAAAAAAACCAGCGCGAACGTTACGTTCGGCGCTGGTTTTGCTTTATATTCCATTTTATCAGCTAACTGCATCAACTGTTTCTCTTGTATTTTGTGATATCATGGCAGCAAAGCAGGACTGCTTCTTTCCCTTTCCAGGTAATCAACGATGCATCCGCACTGGACCAGACATTTAGAACGGGATTATAGAATTCTTTTGTACAGTTTTTTACGGTTCCACTCAGATCATTTACAGGGCAGTTATCACAAGGTTCTTCCCGATTGAAGAACTTTCGGTAACAGCACATGCCTTCTTTTACATCCGGTACCAGGGATCTTGTCTTTTGATTGATATAATACATCTCATAAGTTTCTACACCGATTACATAAATCCAGGAATTTTGATTATCCAGTATATTCTGCATTCCTTCCAGAGTCTGCACCACCCTGTCCTGGGCACGTTTCTTTAAGAGAAAGGTGCTTAATATTTCACTGGTAAAGATCAATATTGTGATCTGCTCCTGTGTCCAGAATCGATTCATCCTGCATTCGTCAAAGCCTACATACCCTTTAAATTCTCCATTATCAGTTATTGCGCACTGGAGCATAGACTTAATTCCCTGGGGTTCCAGGATATCTTTTTGTTTCCTGGGCAATTCCAGAATATCTCTGCAGTAGAAAATTCCGTCTTCATTGAAATTCGCTACGTAGTTTCCTCCCAGATCAGCCTCATAGGATACATGCTTCAGGTTATCAATTTCTTCCTTTACACCTGCATTACACCATTCAAAAGTATTGCTGCAGTAGCGGTCATCCTCGGTATTTTCAAAGATGTATGCCCGGCTGACATTAAACTGGCGTCCTACGATCTCCAGAATTGCACTGACTGCAGCTTCCACATCAATCGATTTATAGAGAATTTTAAATATGTACTCTACCAGTTTTGTATTCAGTGTATTCCCCTGACCCTCATTGGAGTCAATCTTCTCATTGACTGCCGTTGGCATTGGAACCGGTATTCCTATAAAACCGCCGCATATAGCATTATCATAATGCACAAATTGGTTCTTACCCTGCTTTTTCGCCTGATACAAAGCACAATCCGCCTTCTTGTATAATTCCTGAAACTGCTCACCGTCATCCGGGAACAGTGAAATCCCAATGCTGCAGGATATGGGTTTTTCCCAGCTCTCCTGCATGGGCATACTGCGAAATGCCTCTACCACCTGTCTTGCTTTCTGAAATACCAGTTCTTTTCCTGGTATATCTTTGATAAAAGCAATAAATTCATCGCCGCCAATACGTCCCACCACATCCGACTCACGAAACAGTTTACGGACATCTGAAGTGATTTCCATAAGAAATGCATCTCCAAATAAATGTCCCATGGTATCATTTACAATTTTAAAATCATCAATGTCAATGATCATCAGTGCAGATTGCCTTCCCATACTGCCCCTCTGCAGAAAGTTCTCAATTAAAGCTTGTGCCGTTCCCTTGTTGTAGAGTTTCGTAAGCGGGTCTCTCTCTGCTTTTTCCAAAAGCTGTTGGGAATTCTTTTTCTCGTTGTCTATGTCAATGATGACGCCAACGGCTTTAACTGGAATCCCCTCTTTATTAAACTGGGCTGTAAGACGAAATCTGCACCAGATGTATTCATCCTCCGTCTTTTTTACTCGCGCTTCTATCTCCCGGTAGCCCTGCCCATTTTTAATCTGCTCAAATGCATTTCGAAAATCAGGCAGATCCTCCCGGAATACATGAGATCTATAAGTTATTGATGCAAAGAAGTTTTCTCTAATGGGTTCATAATGAAACTTCTTTTCCCAATTCCCGGAAAAACTAAGACTATCTTTCACAATGTCCCATTCAAAAACAATATCGTTTGTCTGATCCATGATGATCTGGTGGCGTTCCAGGCTCATTGCCAATTCTTCCTGAGCAAGTTTCCCTTTTGTAATATCCACCAGCACACAATAGAAGATCCCGCTTCCATCGCCGTTGGAAATCAGTCTGCCCTTATCCAGAACCCAGGCAGCACTGCCGTCTTTTTTGCGAATGCGGTACTCTATTTCCTTGGTATTACTGTGGGCAAGCTGTTCCTTCACTTCTTTCAGTGATGAAGCACGATCCCTCTCATCGATCATTTTCCAGAAACTGTTTGCAAACTTTTCCTCAATCTCTTTTTTCGTATAACCGAACATCTCTAAAAAGGAATCGCTCATTTGAGTAAGGGTTAACTGTTCATCAAATTTGCAGCAGAAGATTGCACCCGGTACATTATTGGTCAAACTCTGTAATTCCTGATTTCTGGCTTTTATTTCAATTACCGGTGTACCTTGTTTTCCATTATCCATGCGTAAAAGCCCCTCTGTTATATAATTACAAAATGCAACAATGATCTTCATTTATTATTTCTATTATAACAGACACTGATTTGGATACAATAGTAAATTAAATTTATTTGCTATTTTTTTCATTTTTTGCAAAGGACGTGGCACATGGCAGATCAGACTTTTGAAACAGGCTCTACCCCAATGCCACATCTAAAATCATCATGATTAAAAATCCAGCCATAACACCCATGGTGCCTACATTGGAATGTTCACCCAGATGCGCCTCCGGGATCAGCTCTTCCACCACAACGTAGATCATGGCACCTGCTGCAAAGGAAAGCAGCCAGGGCATATAAGGCTCTATGTTTCGCGCTACCAGGACGGTCAAGACTCCAAAAATCGGTTCTACAACTCCTGACATACTTCCATATAAAAATGCTTTCCCGGTGCTGACACCTTCCTGCTTCAGCGGAAGTGAAATAGCAGCGCCTTCTGGAAAGTTCTGTATTCCGATACCGATTGCCAGTGCAAATGCTCCTGCATATAAAGCCGGATCCCCTCCATGCTGTGCTGCCAGGGCAAAAGACAGACCCACAGCCATACCCTCCGGTATATTGTGCAGGGTCACTGCAAAAACTAGCAGCGTTGTTCTCTTCCAGGATGCCGATACTCCCTCCTGCTCTTTACTTCCCGGATGCAGATGGGGAAGCAAAGTATCCAGAAGCAAGAGAAATGCCCCTCCAAGTAAAAAACCTCCTGCCGCCGGGAGCCATGCAATCTGTCCCTGCGCCTGTGCCTCATCAATTGCCGGTATCAGCAATGACCACACGGATGCTGCAATCATCACCCCTGCTGCAAATCCCAAAAAAATACGCTGAATACCGTCATTTACTTTACCACGAAAAAAGAATACCATTGCAGCACCAAGTGTTGTCATTAAAAATGTAAAACCGGTTCCTCCTGCTGCCCAAATTACTGAATTCATTGAATACACCTCTTTTCCTCTAAGCCATGTTGTATTATTATTACCCGTTCTTATTCTATAAACCGGATAATATCTATTATAATACATTTTACAAAAAATAGTTTCCTAATTTTTATCAAAAAAGTACAATCTGAAAATTCCTCTCCCTATAAAGGGTCCAAAATTAGATAACTATAAACTTTGGAGGTCATTCAGATTGTACTTTATATGATTTCTTATAATTACTGGTTATAATTAGTTCTTTATTATTAAATCTTCCCTGGGAGTTTCATCCAGAATTCCACACCATTATCCACATTGACTGCTCCGCATTCTCCATGGTGTAAACCCACTATGCTCCGAACTATATAAAGTCCAAGACCTGCATGCATGGATCTTTCTTCTTCCTGCGCAATTCCGTTGTCGCCTTTCATATAAAAGCTTCTCCAGATTTTGTCAAGATCCTCCTCCGGAATCGGTTCTCCTTCATTGTAGACTTCGATGTAAACATCCCCTTGTTTCCGGGTCAGACTCACTTCAACCAGGCTTCCCTGCAGCGTATGGTTAAATGCATTCATCACAAAGTTTCCAACTGCCTGTTCCAGAAACACGCGGTTACCCATAACGTAACATTCCGGTTCAATATGGAAATTACATTTAATCTGGCTCTGGCGGAACAGGGCATCGTATTTCAACATGAGATACTGCATCATTTCACTTAAATTAACCTTGCCCATCTGCATGGTATCCATATGGTGCTCAATTACGGTAAGATTTAACATATTTCCAATCATATCAGACATCTTGGAAACTTCTTCCACGATTGAATTGTAATAATATTCCCGGTCAATTTCGTCACCCATGCACTGGAGCATTTCAACCTGGCTGGATATAACCGTAAGAGGCGTCTTTAACTCATGAGAAATATTCGCCATGAATTCT
>NZ_JAWYAJ010000019.1:0-5019 GCF_034124845.1 Robinsoniella sp. | reverse complement strand
AAGGATTACCGCTTTGACGGAAATAATGTAGATATGTATATTTCTTATGATGTAAATGCCAAGATGTATGACTATAATACCCTTATTTCCCTTGAGAATACGACAAAAGTGGACAAGGGAATCGGCACATCGGCAGCTTCTGAGATTGTATATGCCCTGAACGGAGAATATGAAAAGTTTACGGTGACACCTGGATTTGAAGTTTATGCACTGACCAATAAAAACAGGCCGTCTTCTGTAGAGTTCAAATTGCTGGGAAGCAAAACCACAGATGATTCCACCCAATACGAAGAACTTTGGGACAGTGGTATTGTATATTCATCAGATAAGGGAAGTGACAGACCCTATTTTGTTCCCAGTGAAGTGCAGGTATCTGTTAAGGATTACCGGTATTTAAAATTATGGGTATCTGATGCCGGAGAAACCGGAATGGGCGGAACTAATCCAACGAATCAGAGCGATGCTGTGAACTGGGCATTTGCACGGCTTACGAAATCAGCCGGTACAGAAAATCCCCCATATGACGGTGTATATTTAAGTGATCTTACAAAAACATCTTTTACAGGAAATGAAACCGCGATGGATACCAGCTTTTCGGGCCAGGCAATTACGATTGGCGGAAAGGCGTATAGCAAAGGGCTTGGTATGAAAGCGGATGCATCTGTAACATATGATTTGGGAGATGCGTATGAGTACTTTCGGGCAGATATCGGTTTGGATGATGCATCTGCAGCGGGTGAAGCTGCCTATACTGTCTATGGATATAATGAATCGGGCGGAAAAGATACGATTACGGAAGGAACCTTAAATGAAGTTAACCGAAACCAGTCCATAGGGGGACCGGTTATGGGAATTGTTTCACTGGAGCTTTGTATTACCAGTCATTCCACGGAAGAAGTTCTGGTGAACTGGGGAGATGCAAGACTGGACAGAACACAATCAGAAACCGCGGTGGAAGCGTATGATATAACCCTGGATGGAAAAGCTCTGGAAGGCTTTACACCATCGAATACACAGTATGAAATAAAATTGAACGGGGATTCCGATATCCCGGTTGTTGATGCAAAAGCTGCAGAAGGGTTAACCGTTGAAATCCAGCAGGCAGAGAGCATTCCTGGAAATGCAGTTATAAAAGTCACGGATGGAACCCGGGAAAAAGTATATACCATTTCCTTTACCTGGCAAACCGAAGAATTACTCAGTAAAATTGAAGTTACGGCAGACAAAAAAGAGTTGAATCCATTAAAAAGTAGGGATGATAAAGCAAAGCTCAGCTTAAAGGCATATGACAAAGAAGGAAAACTCACTGAATTACCGGAAGGCACAAAGGTAACGTATACTGCCAGAAGCTTATACAAGAGCGGTAATGTAACGGTTGCAGAGGTAAGTGAGGATGGTACGGTAACGCCCCTGAACGGAGGGGTGGCTGAAATAACGGCACAGGTTGAAGCTGGCGGACAGATAATAAAAGATAAAGTCAATATTACTGTTCGGCCCTTTTACAGGGACTATCATCAATCAATGGTTATGAAGATGTTTTTAGGACAGAATGGAAGTATCAAAGTAAATTTGGATGAAGCACTTGATATCATTAAAAATATTGATAACATGACCAGAGATATACCGAAAATCATCTATTTGGTAGGATGGCAGTATGAAGGCCACGATTCCGGATATCCTTCTTTTGCAAAAGTGAATGAAAAGTTAAAACGTGGGGAAGATGCAAGTGCAGAAGACAGCCTGATCTGGCTCATGGAAGAAGCAAAAAAATACAATACAACGGTCAGCCTTCACATTAACATGCTGGATGCTTCAGAGCAAAGTCCGCTCTGGAATGAATATCTGGAAAAGGATGTAATTGCCAAAAATGCAGATGGAACCTTAAAGACTTATGTATGGGGGTATCCCATCAGTTATACGGCAGAATGGAATGCCGGGCTTACGCAAAGGAGAATCGATGAATTATTTGACCTTCTGCCTCCGCTAAGAGAAGCGGGAACCATACATATCGATGCTTTTCATACCGTGATTCCCGGTTATACCAACGAATCAATCAGCCCGTATCATGAGGCAAAATACGGATATACTTCAGCAGTAGAGGAAGAGACCCAGAGAAAAATATTTGCTTACTGGAGAGAGAAAGGTGTCGATGTAACCAGTGAATTCGTCAGCAGTTACCGAAAAGACAAGTTTATTGGACTTCAGCCAATGGCATGGCATTTTTCTTCACTTAGTAATACGGAATATTTACAAATACCTGCTTCGCTGTATTGTGGCGGAGACCGCGGACTTGCAGTATTTGGAGAAAATATGGCCGCTGAGGGAATTATTAAGGCAGATAAGACAACTTTAAAAGGGTTTATGCAAGATTTTGCATTAAAAACGGTACCTTTCTATTTTTTGAATCGGTTGGAACGTCAGACTTATGATTCTGCAAGCAAGACAGCAACATTTTCGAATGAGGTAACCAGCTGGCAAGAAGCTGATAACTCCCTGCATATCACGCAAAAAGACGCCGTACTCAGGGATAATAATGATATTTTTATGCCGGCACAGTGGAATGAAGACCGTTACCCGGAATTATTTGCTTACAGCAAAACCGGATATACCGACAGAAGCTGGAAACTTCCTCCGGGGTATGAGGATATTTCAGCAGTGGATATATACCGGATAAACTTAAGCGATATGCAGCAGAAGGACAAGAATGTTCCTGTTAATGAAGGAAATCTAATCTTAAGTTTATCAGCAGACGAAGCCGTATCAATTGTTCCGGCAGGAACGGATCTGGATTCTGCGAAAGAGGAAAGCTTTGATTATCTGTCGGATGTGACACCGGCGTCGGTCAAGGTTGGATATGGGTCACTTGGTATTGACAAAACAGTAAATAACTCAGGAACGCTGAAACTGGACGGTGTGGAGTATAAGAAAGGTCTTGGTGCGCATGCGCCGGCAGAATTGGTGTATAATCTGGATGGTAAATATGACTTTTTTCACGCTGTAGTGGGTATAGATGATTTAAGAGTTACCAATACAAATCTTGGAAGGGTACAGTTCCAGGTGTTCCTGGATGACAATACCATTCCTGCATTTGAAAGTACGGTAATGGGAACCAATGCGAAGCCGGAAGTGATAGATTTAGCACTGGGAGATACGGTACAGAAGATGAAAATTGCTGTATTAACACCGGATGGGAAGAATACCAATGACTGGACGGACATAGCTGATGCCAGGCTTACGCTGAACGAAAAAGGGCTAAACTATGCAGAATGCAATGTAACCGGATTTTCCTTAGCAGAACAGGTCAATAAAACCCAGTTGGATAGTGAGAAGCATACCATTTCCATAAAGGTACCTTATGGTACAGATCTGTCAGCCCTAACCGTGAAGGAGGCGGAATTTATGCCCAGAACACAGGGCAGCGTTCAGGCAGGAGACATCATAGACGCAAGACAGCCAGTTATTATTACAGTAAGCAACCCGGCAGGTGAAACAAAGGAGTGGACCCTGTTTGTAACAGAAAAAGAACAAAAGGCTATATTGAAATCGGATAACAAGTTTCTGGAAGATAATTTTTACTGGGCAAGCCATAAAGTAGACCAGTTTGTAATGACAGGACAAAGCGGTCTGATTAACAAAGCATCTGACAAACCGGGAAGCGGACCAGTGGATTACGATCCTTCTTACTGGGCAGGTTACTATGACAGAACGGCTTATTATGGCAGAGATTTTTGCCATCAGGCTACCGGGGGACAGTTGGCGGGTCTTCGGAATGAAAACTTCAATATGTTTAAGACCTTTGCCCAGGGTGCTACCGAGGCAAGAAAATATTATACCCTTTGGGCTTTTAATTTTGACGGAAGCCCCTATACCATCGATTACAGGTCAGACACAAACTTTGTAAGAGAGGTTCCGGCACAGTTTGAACTGGTAGAAAAAGCATATGAGCAGTATTTGTGGACAGGGGATGAACGTTATATCCAAGATGAAGATATGTTCCAGTTTTATACAAATGTTATGACGAAGTACATTGCTCTTCATGACGATCAGAATCCAAATGGTGTTGCTGAGGGGTATGGCAGTATCTGGAGCGGGTCCTGTACTTATAATGAACGTGGTGAGCATCCCGTGGAAGCAGGAGATGCAATTGGTGCCCAGTATCAGGCAACTCTGGCTTATGCAGGAATATTAGATGCCAGGGGCCAGGTCGCTGAAGCGGCGGCATGGTTTGAGAAAGCACAGAAGCTGAAAGACTATTTTAATAAGGAATGGAGTGCAAATCCGGATAATCCGGAAGGAAATTATGCCAGAGTCATCACTCAGGATGGTACAAAATTGTATGATTTCGGGAAAGAAAACAGCTGGTTTATGCCTATGAAGCTGATAACGGAACCGGGTAAGAGGAATGATGCATATCTGGATTATATTTCCCAAAAACTGGGGAAAGGAATCGGAGATAAAAATGCTCCCGACGCCCCTAAAAATATTGAAGCGTACACGTATATCCCGGATACATATTTTCCGTATAACCGAAACGAAGAGGCGTGGAAATGGATGAAATATATTGCAGGCATAAAGGACAATCCTCATGAACGCCCAATACAGGGAACAAACGGAGATTATCCTGAAATTTCCTTTACTTTTGTCTCTCAGACCATAGAAGGGATTATGGGTATTGAACCAGATGCCGGTAAAAATCAGGTAGTCACTGCTTCCCATCTTGCAGAAGATATGAATTATGTAGATGTTACCGATATCCGTATGGGAGACCACATGCTGGACGTTAGGCACGATGGTCATACCAAAACCACCTTGACAAATCATGCAGATGGATCTTTAAGCTGGGAAGCAAGATTTTATGGAAGTTATCCTTATATAAATTATAAAGGAACAAAAATGGAAGCACAGCAGAAAACCGTAAATGGTGTTACTGTCAGTTATGCGGTAATAAATGTTATGCCGAATGAGACCATAATTGCAGAAGCAGAACAGATCACTGCAGATAAACAGGTTTTAAAGGAA
>NZ_JAWYAJ010000018.1:0-8176 GCF_034124845.1 Robinsoniella sp. | reverse complement strand
TATTCTCTCATCTCTTCCCTGGAAGCATGACAGATCATATCCACATCAAATCCTCCGAAATTCCCTATTCTGCTTCCGTAACGCTTCACCCATTCCGGGAACAGGGCAATCTGGTCTTCGTTTGAATGCTTTGCATCGATTCCGATTTTATCAATTAAATCTTCCATAACTGAAAAAATGCTTCCGCAGGAGTGTAATAAAAATGGCTTATCGTATGCATGCACCAGATCCACAATGGGCTTATAGCGGGGCAGAATTAAAGTTCTAATATCCTCTGCGGATAATAAGGTATTGCTCTTATACCCCAGATCATCTCCAAATCGCAGCACACAATATATATCCCCAAATTCTTTCATAAAGCGCTTCCAGATCTTATAATTGGTCTCTCCTACTTTACGGAACAGATCCTGATACAGTTCTTCATCATCAGCCGCTATATAGCACAGCTCCTGAAAGCCGGTCACTTCCTGGACACATTCAAAGATCCCGTTACCCACGCCTCCAATAGCCTTCATTCCATCCGGCATACATTTTCTCAATGCCTGAAAATACCTGCTGTTTTTCTCAAAGTAATATTCCGGTATCTCATCCCAGGGATAGTGGTCAAAATCGTCCCTGTCTTTTATAACCGGATCTACCCGGCTGTCGCCAAGGGCACCGCTTCCGGGCATCACTCTGCCAATACACTCTTCAAATGTAACTACATCATACCCATGGTCTTTAAAAAATCCGCAGTATGTGGTGAAAAATTCTTCTAATTCCCTGTCATCCCCGTTATAAAGGCTTTCCATATCTTTTCCCATGATTTCCCCTATTTTTTTATAGGAAACGTTGTGTTCATATAAGGGCAGCCTTGCCGCCTCCTGATTCCTGGCAGCCTGAACAACATATTGATAATTTGGTTGAAATTTCATCTATTTCTCCTCTCTGTTTTTGAATCGGACCCATATCTTTTCCGGTACAGGTTTACTCGTATCTTTCGATTCATACTATTTTGCATATTATTATAATCTATACAACATGCATAATTTATCATTCTATTTTTTGATTACATTATTGACTTTTTACAATATTCATTATATGATTATTAAAAAAATAATGCAATCAGTTACATACACTGTACAAAATTAAAGATGGTAAAGGAGAAGATCCATGGGGGAACCTACGAACTGGATAGATGAATATTTCAAGTCAGATGTACGCACTGTTTTGGCAGAGGAACAGCTTCAGGTACCCGGGCTTCGAATCCTAGCCAAACACACTTTAAGAAATGCCATCCCTCCACTTAACTGGCATTACCATGAAAACGCATTTGAGATAACCATGTGCACAAAAGGCGCACTTTCCTTTTCCAGCACCGCCTCCAACTACAAAATTTCCGGGGGCGATGTATTTATAACCACCCCCAATGAGATTCACAGCACGGACGAAGTTCCTCTGTCTCTGGGGGAAGTATACTGGTTTCAGTTGGTAACAAATGATCCGTCACGATTTTTATTTTTGGAGACCGCAGCAGCCGAAATGCTGATTGCCGGCCTTAATGGAATTGCCGCCCATGTTGTCAAAATAAGTGCCAAGGAGTCTGAGTACCTGATTCAAGCTTTTCATTTTGCAAGAAGCGAATCTAATCCCTATGTGGTGGCAAGTTTCATCAACCTGTTTTTGCATATTCTTATACTTGCCTCAAAGAAAACAAAATTTCAGCTGACTCCGGATATCGGAAAGTCTTTAAACTATATTATGGATCACCTAACATGGGAGCTTTCTCTGGATGAGCTTGCAGCACAATGTCTGCTCTCCACCTCACAATACAAACAAAAATTCAAAAAACAGGTGGGCATATCTCCCAGAAACTTTATTAACCAGCAGAAAATCGAACTTGCCAAGTCCATGCTGCTGGAAGGGAAATCCATCACAGAAACGGCCATGGGGCTTGGGTTTAACACCAGCAGTTATTTTGCTACCGTTTTTAAACGCTATACATTTTATGCACCCACGGAGTTTTTAATAAATCAAAAGGGTAAGGAAGAAAGGAGCCGTTTATGGGAATGAGAATGTGTGCATAGCAAAGGCTATTGCACGTAACAGACAGTGTTTATCACATATACGTGAGTAATTATAGCCTTTGCAGAGTCTGTTTGAAATAGCTTTCTGCCAGTAGAGGGGAATCTTTTTTCAAATACGCTCTAATCCTAACGAATTCTAATTTAGGAGGTGCAAAATGAGCTATCAAAATTGTATTGATATACTACCAAAAGAGCTAATCGAAGAAATACAGAAATATTTTGATGGAAAAGTGATTTATATACCGAAAAAACAGTCCAATAAAAAGCAGTGGGGTGAAAACACGGATACCAGACAAATTCTGGCTGCCAGGAACACCCAAATCTGCCAGGATTACAAAAACGGGATCGATGTTCCGTCGTTATCCGGGAAATATTTTTTAACCGTGAAAAGCATTCAGAGAATACTCAAACAGGTGGATATTTAAGTTAATCATTAAATGGAAATGTGCCGTGATTCTATTGCGGCACATTTTTGTTTTAAGAAAGAACATGAGGTTTTAATATTTTCTTTAAATTGATAAAATTAAATAACAATAGAAAAGGGGGTAAAACAATGGCATATTTTAGATATGGAGATAAAAATATTTACTATGAAGAAACAGGCTCTGGTTTTCCATTGATTTTGCTGCATGGCAACAGCGTATCTTCCAAAATGTTTACCGGAATCACAGATCTGTACAATAAAAATTTTAAAGTGATTCTGATTGATTTTCTGGGACATGGGAATTCAGACCGGTTAGCGCAGTTTCCCTGCGACTTCTGGTATGACCAGGCTATGCAGGTGATAGAGCTGATCACACACAATCATTACGGCAGAGTAAACTTAATTGGTACAAGCGGCGGTGCATTGGCGGCGCTGAATGTGGCATTAGAACGGAGTCAAAAGATTTTTTTCAAAAATAGTCGCATTTTAATTGTAACGTCATTGAATTTTAAGATGGGTTCCCTTATATATAAAATCAGGGGATACACATTTTTCGTGTGTTCCCCCTGATTTCTCCTCATAACAAGGTCTATCTAATCCTGGTATTTAGTGGTAATCTAAAGTTCTTATTTTTTCTTTCACCATAAATCTATCCGTACTTCAATCTTATATTTATACAATTGACAAACCTGCACTCGCATAACCCACCACTGAATTCACTAACGTTACTCCGGAAGCTGAAGCGGAAAATACAAGCAGTAAACGCGTCTGGGCAGTCACCGCTATATTCAATCCGGTTGTAATACCATTGCTGATATTACCAATCGCTACAAGTCCGGTTAACGCCGGTGCCAGAGTCACGATTGCTCCCGGTATTGGAGAAAAGATATTATTCGGTGTAGTTGACTGGTACATCTGTGCCTGGATGGTAACTGTGGTACCAACCAGAGTAAGTGCCAGTGTGGTACTGAAAAATGCACTTAATGCAGTGATTGTTCCAGCTCTGGGAACAGAAAATGCAAAATTGGTCAATGTGCCTGCTGCATTTGTTAAATCAATCGTTGCTCCTAATACTCCTACAGATGGTGCAGACGATCCAAATCCGATCAGACTTGGAATACCTACCAGTCCGCCTGCAATAGTAGTCATCGTAATCGGTATACCTGATGAAAATGGTATGATAGCACCATTTCCATTTAAACCGGCTGCACCTGTGGCTCCTGTTGCTCCTGTTGCTCCAACTGCCCCAGCTGCTCCCGTGGGGCCGGTTGCTCCTGTTGGACCTGTTGCTCCCGTAGCTCCAGTAGGACCTGTTGGGCCGGTTGCTCCATCCGCTCCCGTATTTCCCGTGGCTCCGGTTGCTCCCGTAGGTCCTGCAACTCCGTTAGCTCCGGTGTTACCCGTGGCTCCTGTTGGACCTGCTGGTCCGTCAGCTCCGGTGTTACCCGTGGCTCCCGTGGGGCCGGTTGCTCCATCCGCTCCGGTATTCCCCGTAGCTCCCGTAGCTCCCGTAGGTCCTGCTTCTCCATCCGCTCCCGTATTTCCCGTAGCTCCCGTGGGGCCGGTTGCTCCTGCTGCTCCTGCCGCTCCCGTCGGACCTGTAGGACCTGTTGTCCCAGCTGCTCCTGTGGCTCCTGTCGCTCCAGTCGGACCTGCAACTCCTGCTGCTCCCGTCACTCCGGTTGCACCGGTAGCTCCCGTAGGACCGGTGGCTCCTGCTGCTCCTGCCGCTCCGGTTGGGCCTGTTGCACCAGCCGCTCCCGCTGCTCCCGTTGGACCTGTTGCACCAGCCGCTCCCGTGGCTCCGGTTGGGCCTGTTGCACCAGCCGTTCCTGCTGCTCCTGTGGCTCCTGTGGGGCCTGTTGCTCCAGCCGCTCCTGCTGCTCCCGTGGCTCCTGTTGGACCTGTTGCACCAGCTGCACCCGCTGCTCCGGTTGGGCCTGTTGCTCCAGCTGTTCCCGTTACTCCGGTTGCTCCCGTGGCTCCCGTGGGGCCGGCTACGCCTGCTGCTCCTGTGGCTCCTGTCGCTCCTGTAGGACCGGTGGCTCCATTTGCTCCAGCTGCTCCCGTGGCTCCCGTTGGACCTGTCACTCCATTTGCTCCGGTATTTCCGGTTGCTCCCGTGGCTCCCGTTGGACCTGCTGCCCCAGCTGCTCCCGTGGCTCCCATAGCACCCGTCGGACCGGTGGCTCCATTTGCTCCCGTTGGACCCGTCACTCCGGTTGGGCCTGTTGCTCCATTAGCTCCGGTATTTCCGGTTGCTCCCGTGGCTCCAGTTGGGCCTGCAACTCCTGGTGCTCCTGTCGCACCCGTGGCTCCCGTAGCTCCGGTTGCCCCCGTTGGGCCTGTAGGACCTGTCGGTCCTGTAATCCCGCTGGATCCGCAGCAGTGAGGCTTACAGGTCAACCTGATCGTATCACATGCCTCCATTTCGTTAGGCTGTTCATTGCTGCCATCATTATCGTGGCAGCCATAATTGCACCTATAATCATTCGACATTTTGTTCTTCCTCCACTCTGATACAAATTTTATTTTGCAAAAAACTCCTTGTTGCTTAAGTAAGAGGGATGATTAGGTCTCACCTTTCCTGCAGACTCATTATACATCACCGCCTTTTCAAAATCGCCAAGTGCATAAAAGCACACACACAGCTGAATGAACGGAATAAAATCATAACAATCTGTTTGCACAAATGTTCCTTTATCATCAACCCTCTTACAAGTCAGCGCCAGCTTATACCAGTAAACCGCCAGCTGGTATTGCTTCAAATCCAGAAAATGTTTGCCAATATCGCAGCACACTTCCGCCCTTGGCTCATCATATTCAAAACTTCTGAAATAACAAGACAACGCTTCTTCCGGTCGTTCCAATCTATAGTCACAATATCCCATAAACTGGCAAGCCGAAATATTATTTTCAATCCACCCTTGCTTTCCATCTAAAAAATCCTTAAATTGTCTATAAGACTCTTCATATTTTCCATGGTAGTAGAGCTCTCTCGCATAGTAAAATTGTTCCCTAGGTACTAAAGCTACGCCATTATTAACCATATTTTGAAAAATCCTCAGATTTCTCATAGGGTCTGCTACTTTTAGCTTTCTGTGTGAAACTGCGATGTCACTATATTCAATCAATCCTGATGGAGATATAGCCTCATGAATAGCTCCCTTCCATTGAAAGGAATCGCAACGGCGCAGCAGCCTTTCTCTGTAATAGGTGAAGATGGGATTGCCATCCTCATCAAAAGCAGTATTATATTTCATCATCACAACAGAAACACTTGGATTCAGGTTTTTCTTCAACTCCAGGAGGTTTTGCTGATCCTCCGGTAACAGTACATCATCTGCATCCAGCCACATACAATAATCGCATGAAGCTTTTGAAAAAGAATAATTTCTGGCTTTTGAAAAATCATCGCACCATACAAAATCATACACCTGCTCCGTAAATTTCCTTGCAATCTCTTTTGTTCCATCCGTTGAACCAGTATCTACGATGATAAGTTCATCCGCAATTCCTCTTACTGTAGATAAGCACCTTTCCAGAACAGATTCCTTATTTTTAACAATCATACATATACTTATTGTGACCATCTGCATTTCCTCCTTTTTTAAAATATGCTTCTACCCCCAAAGAAGGAACAAATTGATCATGTCAAAAAATCTACTATTTAATACAATTTTCAACAAAAATCCAAAATTCTATTGTATAATACAAAATATGCGCTGTTTTAGAACCTTTTTTCTACATACCGCAGAGCATTTTTTTATGTTCTGAGTTCTTCACAGCCAGATGAAAGTGAAATCATCATTAGAAAGGGAGGGAGTCACATTCATATTTCAAAATCTGCCGGCTTTATGGACAGCAAAGATGATCCGATCGCCTATCATGATTTAAATCAAAAAATAAAAGTATTAATCAGAAATATCTTCGAAGAATATTTCAAACCGCTGGGATTCAGACAAAATGGACAAAACTTCAGGCTATATCAGGAAAATGGCTTGTGCAAAATTGTGAATTTTCAGAAATACAGATACAACCATAATAAAAATTGTAGTTTGACCGTAAATATAGGGTTGTATTTTGAAAAAGATATGATAATCCAGAATAGAAATTTTTATGAATCCGACTGTCAAATCAAAATGCGGCCATCTCATGAATACTATGGAGAAGAAAGATGGTGGCCTGTAAATGATGATCGCAGCCTTGAGCAGTTCGCTCATGAAATTCGATCCTATTTTCAAAATGCAGCCCTGCCATGGCTAAATCAATTTGAAAGCCGAGAGGATTTGATTGCAGAGATATTAGACGGAAAATCTATGGAAAAATATAATTATCATCTGCAAAACCAAGGGTTAGAAAAGAGCAAAGAGTAAAAATCCCATAACGCTTGTGAATCCTTCCCCGCCAACTGAACGCCCACTGCCAAAGGATCTACCCCGTAAAAGAATTTCAATACACAACTGCAGTTAATTGGGACCCATGCTGGGAGGATATGCAATATCATTTCACATAAGAATGCTGCTCTGTCGATTAAAAACCGGCGGGGCAGCATTTTGTTATGAATCTTATCTATACTGTTTGACGGCAACGCGGCAGATTGTAAGGAGGTGCTGATACACTTCTTACCGACCCTTGATACACCGCATTTTCTGCTGGAAGATTATTAGGAATCGGTATAAGAAGCCACATCTTCATTTCTTATAATCCTTTTGACTCCCCCATGGAAACTGACCTGTACCAGCATATAGACTAAATTCAGAAACACAAATATTCCCGCCAGAATGAATCCATTGGTCTGAAAAGGAATGTAATCCCCGATCTGTAGAGAGAGAGTACGAAGGATAGAACGAACTAACTCAATTGCCGGAATCAGGGTCAGAAAAAAGAAAAGCCGCATCATGGGACCGTAGATATTGATCAGCATTTTCCGAATCTCTTTTACCTTATAACCCAACAGATGAAGAATCAGGATATCCCGGATGCTGTCTTGAAAATTCATATAAAGCGCGAGAAACAAAAGGATGCATCCAACTACACAGCCCAGCACCTCATTGATTACCGCACTGCTCTTATTGGAAACAGCGTCCCGTTCCAGTTTATCTATTCTCTGCTCTTTTGTGGTTACTTCACCTCCCAGATGCAGATCCTTCATGCTCCATATGCCGCTGCAGTAATCCGAAGGAAGCGCCAGCCGCTGTGCCAGCTCCTGCTTAGAAATATAGACCGAATTTAATGCCGCATTATAAGCTATGCCCGATATAACTGCATCATAGTCCTCATTACCCAGGGACAGAACAATCCTGTCCCCTGCCTGTAACCCATACAGCTCATTTAAGGCTGTACCAATCACGACTTCATTTTCCCCGGGAATGGTCAGCGGTTTTTCCTCCAAATCAACTAATTCAAACAAAGCTTTCCCAACTTCTATGCCAACTACGGTCTGACTTACCTTTTCCCCATCTTTCTCTATCACACCGTCGGCAGTCAGATAGGGCAGGCTTTCTGGCTCTTCTTCCCCCTCTATTCCTGGGAAGGGGACAGGCTCACGAAAATGGGTATCATACAGATAATGGTGTCCCTTCATCTGGGAGTCAAATATCTTCTGGCTGCTCAAATTCAAGGCAAATCCCAGAATAAGCATTACCGAAAAGCTCATAACAGAAATAATGATTAATATTAAAGC
>NZ_JAWYAJ010000017.1:0-3150 GCF_034124845.1 Robinsoniella sp. | reverse complement strand
GTAGTTTTCTGCTAAACTCTGTAAGATGGGGATATATTTTAGCGACTTTATTTCCATTAGTTTTTGGAGTAATAAATTTTTTTGTAATCCAATTTCGTTCCTCACCATTAATGCCTTGGGATTTTTTATCTGCACGAACAGCACTTTCTATTACAGATAACTATTCCTTTACCTTTAATTATCGATTCGTATTTCTGATCATCGGTTTTGCGTTTTTGATGATCTGTGCTGAAAAAATGAATCTCAAAATCAAAAGCCTGCGGATTCGCCTTGCAGCACTTATACTTACAACTATTTGTATGGCAGGATATGTTACTGTGGTAAAATCAGAGCGAACTACAGAAACTTTTAAGCTCTACCATACTTTATTTGCTCCAAAACGGATCTATATGAGAAATGGTTTTGCTGTGGCATTTATCACCAACTTCCGTTATTTACATGTACAAAAACCCGTTGGCTATACCCCAAAAAAAGCCAAAGAAATCATGTCAGAAGCAAAAGTCCAGGATGTTTCCGCAACAAGTCCTGACAAGCATACCTCAAAAGAGGTGCTTTTAAAAGACAAACCAAACATCATCGTAATCATGAATGAAGCATTTTCCGACCTCTCTGCCCGTGGAAAATTTGAAACAAATGAAGACTACATGCCTTTTATCCACTCCCTGACAGAGAACACCATCAAATCAGATCTATTTGTTTCGGTGAAAGGTGGCAATACCGCCAATACAGAGTATGAGTTCCTGACCAGTGACACAATGGCATTCTTACCTAATGGCAGTGTGGCATACCAGCAGTTTGTGCGCCAGCCCATGCCCGCATTGCCAAATTATTTAAAGAGCCTGGGGTATAAGACAACTGCGATTCATCCATACAATTCCAAAGGGTGGAATCGGGAAAATGTATATTCCTATTTTGGTTTTGATACGTACTACTCCAAAACTGATTTTAAGAATCCCAAAAAAATCAGGGATTATATCAGTGATGAATCTGCGTATCAGAAAATTATTGAAACTTATAAAAATAAGTCGCCGGAAGAACGAATATTTACCTTCGAAGTAACCATGCAGAATCATGGCGGATATGATAAAGACTTTCCGGGATTTGAAACTTCCATATCGCTTTCTCAATATGATGGTAAAAAGAAATCGGATAATGTGCGGGCAGCAGAACAATATCTGACCCTGATCAAAGAATCCGACAAGGCTTTCAAAGATCTTACCGATTACTTTCAAAAAGAAGAAGAGCCAACCATAATTTTAATGTTTGGAGACCATCAGCCTGCAGATAATGTGGCAAAACCAATTTTAAAACTGAATCATATTAATCAGGATTCCTCTGTAGAAGAATTTCAGAACGGATATATAGTTCCTATGGTAATGTGGGCAAATTATAAACTGGAGAGTAGGGATATTCCGATGATCAGTCCAAACTATCTCAGTGGACTGCTCCTGTCTAATGCCGGGCTGCCTTTAACCGGTTATCAGACCTTCTTAGAAAACCTGCGCAAAACACTACCTGTTATTACCGGAAATATATACATAGATAAGGATGGAAATTATCACCAGTTTTCAGAAGATTCCTATAGCGAACTGCTGAATCAGTACTCTATTTTACAGTATAATCATCTAAGCGACGGGAAAAACCGGGTCAATGATTTTTTTGGCTAATGCCATCATTACTTGATCAACCTGTGAGGGGGAATCGGATTCCCATGTCGCCCGGATCAGACTCTTTCGATCTTTATAACAAATTAATAGAAGAGTACAAAAAGTCCTTATTGTCGATAAATTAGGAAAAATAAAAAAAATTCAAAAAATGCTTGCATAATTTGGCAGCTTATGATAAAATTATTTTCGTTGAGAGGAACATATCAACGTAAGCCGGCGTGTCGGAATGGCAGACGAGGCAGACTCAAAATCTGTTGTGGGCAACCACGTATGGGTTCAAGTCCCATTGCCGGCAGTTTTATCATTTTTCTTGAAAAGCACCTGTATATGGTGTCTTTTTTTTGCTCTGAAATAGATGGTTTATAGTAACCAGGCGTTACAGAAAGGAAACACTATGCAATATACAATTCCACACTATTTTAAAAAATTTAAGTGCACAGCATCTGCCTGTCCGGACACCTGCTGTGCCGGATGGGAAATTGTGATCGATGAGAAATCAGTCAAAAAATATAAAAAAGTAAAAGGTTCCTTCCGAAACAGGCTGCATAATTCCATTGACTGGAAGAACACGGTATTTAAACAGTACCGCCGCCGGTGTGAATTCTTAAATGATGAAAACCTGTGTGATATTTATAAAGAAGCAGGTCCTGCAATGTTATGTAAAACCTGTCGAACCTACCCCAGGCATGTGGAAGAATACGAAGGACTGCGGGAAATCTCTCTGTCGCTTTCCTGTCCACCCTGTGCAGAACTGATACTTGGATGCAAAGAAAAAATCCGGTTTTTAACAATGGAAAAAGAGAGCAGTCAGGAAGAATATGAAGATTTTGATTTTTTGTTATTTACCAAACTCATGGATGCCAGGGATAGTATTATCCGTATTTTGCAGAACCGCAACCTGGACTATACCGTCCGAATGGCCATGGTACTGGCTTTCAGCCACGACCTGCAGTCCCGCATAGATCGTAATCAGCTTTTCACCATAGAGGAAGTGATTAACCGGTATCAGGGTGAGAAAGCAATTTCATTTTTCCAGAATAAGCAGACAGAATATAAAAAACTGGCGAACGAACGCGGAATTACCATGAAAAACATGTTTCATATTTTTGATCAGCTGGAAATATTAAGAAAAGACTGGCCGGAATTCATAGAAAGCATTCAAGACAGCCTCTTTGCCCGGGACGAGTCTGCCTATCCGTATAACCGCAGACTATTTTTGGAAAGTATTGGCTATCAAAGCGATACCCGGGACGACTGGTCATGCTGGTGCGAACAATTGATGGTTTATTTTATCTTTACTTATTTCAGCGGTGCAGTATATGACCGGGAAGCCTATTCTAAAATGAAATTAGCAGTAGTCAGCACCCTGCTGATTCAGGAGATGGCGCAGGCTCTGTGGCAAAGCCGGATCAAAAAGCTGGAATTTTCCGATTTCACACGAACAGCACAACGATATTCCCGGGAAATCGAGCATTCCGACCTG
>NZ_JAWYAJ010000016.1:0-4600 GCF_034124845.1 Robinsoniella sp. | reverse complement strand
AAGCCCTCCTGTATGTAAACAGAAAGGCTTTTATATTATAATCAAATCGGATTCCCATCCTCTTTATTCCATCATTCTAATGCACCAAACATTAAATCGCGGTATAAAAACAAATCTGTTTCCTCAGCCCGGAAATTCAGCAATCTGTTTTTACGGCAGGTATCCTGACTCCGCTTCGACCTTAGAAACGCCTTCTCAGCAGCTATCTATGCAGCGCCAATGGCATATTGTTTCCTCGTCCACGTTACAGTAGAGGTGACTGTGCCGGAATTGAACCGGCTTCCCTATTATCACTTTCATGGCAGATTCTGAAAAACTGCATGAAAAATGACCGCAATTAATATTTTGTTTATGAAATAATACTATCTCATTGATATGGGAAAGTCAATAAATTTCTTTGAATAATTGGTATCTTTTTTATATTTCACCTCCAAACTTATAAATATATTTTTCATTTAGCAGCTTCCTTTAAGAACTTTTCTTATTTAGAAAATCAACTAATTCATCTATATTTTTATATAAAATTTCATTTTTCTTAGGCTCCAGTTTCGACACCATGGCTGTTATTTTTTTATCGAAAAATCCCATTTTATGTTGACGGAGTTCACCTCCCATATTTACTGTTTTTTCAGCATGCTTTCGCAGCGAAGCAGGAAAATTTTTGCTGAAAAACTCACTTTCCTGATCAGGTGTTGTACAGCACATAAATAATACAATGTTTTTTGTAAGCAGGATTTGCAGATTCTGTTCACAAAAAAGTTTTATTTCTTTTTGTATTTTCCCTATGTATATGGAGCCGCCGATGATAACCCAGTCATAATGCTGCAAATCGACGTGTTCGGCACCTTTTAAATTTATGGTTTTTACTTCCTGTTTGAGTTTGTCTTTTAGATTGTCTTTGATTTTGTCTTTGAGATAGTTGGTACAATCCTCTGTACATCCATATTTACTTGCATATAGTATCAATATTTTCATACACTTTACTCCTATATACTATTTTATAGTTTCTATCCGATGTAATACTCGAGTGTGTTTGCGCATACTTAACACCGTTAATTTAATTTATATTGTTATCATATCCTATTATTATCTACTTGTCAATAAGGCCCGTAAAAACTTTATTTAGATACTTTCAGTCAATACACACAAAAAACTGCACGATCCAAACCACAGAGAAAGAATTCAAATATGAACAATGCCATAGAGTTTTCATATCTTTCTCTGCTGCCAGATCGTACAGTCATATTTTAGTCAGCATATTGTGTTTTATTTTTTGCTGCTATTTATAACATTCACTTTTACCGTTTTCTTTTTCCCATTAGAAGTACGGATTATAATCTTACATTCGCCTTTTTTCTTTGCAGTTACCACTCCATTGGAATTGACCTTTGCAACACCAGGATTCAAAGATTTAAATGTAATCTTATCTTTCGCCGTAATCGGTTTAAGCGTTACCACTAATCCTGCTTTCTTCCCTTTTTTCAACTCTAGCTTTTTCTTATTAACAGAAATGGAGGTTGCTTTCACCTTCCCTTTCTGTACTTTTACATCACAGGTAGCTTTAGCTCCATATTTTGTAGTTACGGTGATTATCGTTTTTCCCGGTTTCTTCGCTGTTACTTTTCCTTTGCCCGATACCACAGCATACTTTTTATTAGAACTCTTCCAGGAAACCACTTTATCCCCTGCTGCCATACCAGATACCTTAAGGGTCACCCGCTTCTTTGCCTGTAATGGCAATGTTGCTGCATTTAGTTTAACTTTTGCCTTTTTAACCGTAACTTTACAGACAGCAGATTTACCGCTTCCATCTTGTGCCGTTACTGTTATAACAGCAGTTCCTGCAGATTTTGCGGTTATTTTTCCATTTGCGTCAACTGTAACTGCCTTTGTATTACTGCTCTTGTAGGTTACGGATTTATTTGCGGCATTGGCAGGTGTCACGGTTGTTTTCAGCAATTGTGCCTGGGTAGGATACATAGATATGGATGCTGTCTGTAACGTAACTCCTGTGACTTTAACGACTTCCGGAGGTACTGGTTTTGATAACTCAGCCAGTGTTTTTTCTGCTGCAGTTAAGACACTGTAATTGCTGACATATTTTTTTGCTGCATCTGCAAGTAAATCATATGCTGCTCTTGCCTTTTCTATTGCTGCTTTGCTGTCTTTTGTTACTGTACCGATTGCTGCGATAAGCTGTTCAACCGGAGCTGCTGCTTTTTTCAATTCGTCAACTGTGGCATTTTCTGCGTCAAGTGCATCGGAAAGCTGCCAATAGTTTGGTACATATCTACGTAAAGAATTATCGTTCAATTCTTTGAAAGTACTATCATATGTTTCCATAGCACTATTTAAAGCTTCGTAATATCCTTCTGTACCTTTTTTCGCTAATGCATTGTCTATCGTTGTTTTTAAGGTATTAATAACGGATGTATCCTGGGCTGAGAACTCTGCACGATAGTCATATATATAACGCATTCCATTCAGATATCTCCAGGCAGCAACTAAACCATAACCTCCCTGATCTGTTGCCATGGAATTATATACTCCGTTAGATGCCGCAGCATTATCCGGGTCATAATCAAAGGTATGACAGAATCCACCGGACTCTAATTTGTACCGTAAAACACCGTCAATCAGGGTATTTCCATTTTTAATAAAGCGCTGGTCGGTCAAAGGATCTACTCCCACAGAAATAATGGCAAGCAGTACCTGAGACGTACTTTCCATATTTCGTGTTCCCCAGGATAAGTAATCACCCAGATCTGTCTGCAATGTCCCCAATCTGTTCAATGCTTCATCGATTGCTGTGCGAACCGTTTTCGTTACAGTCTCACCACTTGCCAGATTTGTGTAAGTATATTCCGTATCATCCCAATAATAGGCAGACAATGCCTGTACTGCCATAGCTGAAATATCAGGATCAGATACCGCTCCCCACAATGCCCATCCGCTGCAGCTTCCATTTTCACCGTCCTTCAGCTGTCTCTCCAGAATATATTTGATCAGATATTCATCAGAATATTTCATTTCAGCGGGACGGGTGAAGTCCTGTATATTCATTGCTATCAATGCAAAAATCGGACCGTTAATCCCCTGCCTTGCGGGGTCTACAACCGCATTAAAGGCTCCATCATTGATAAGGTTTATCCCGTTGCCATTATAAGTTCCAAAATCAGTAACATCGCCTCCGATTGCTGCGATAGCAAGTGCCGCACGATGCCATTCTGTCACTTTATTATCATCTAATTTTCCATCGTTCTCCGCATACCTTTTTTCGATATTTGCTTTCATTGCTTCCATGTAAGCGCTGTAGCCTTCATTATTTTCACCATCTTTATAATTCAGGTTCACACTTCCATCGGAATTAACCGTGCCAAAACGTCCCATTGTAAATGCAGCCCAGTCGGACCAGGTTGAACTGGCACTCTTCAGGAATGGCTCACTTCCAAGTACCAGAGTTCCGTCACCATCTCTGTCCCGGCGTGCCTCAAATGTCTGCGTAATCCATCCCGGCAGATTTTCTTCCAGGTGATTCCTTATGAATTCTACGGACACTGTATATTTCTTTGTTATTCTGCCATCCTTGGATATAACGGTATAAAGAACCGGCTTTGTTAAATCCACTTCTTCTTCCGATTTTGGAGAAACCGTGGCACCATCACTTAATTTGATGACCGGTTTCAATTTCGTAAGATCTGTATTTTCAGGTATGCTTACAACAATTTTATCATTTGTAATATTCCCTGTTCGACCGTTGACCGCAAGAGATGAAATATCTGCCAGATATCGTTTTTCTGTTGTTTCTGTGTAATGCTGCCTGATCTCAACGTTATCTTTAAATTCGCCATTTTTAAATTCTACTTTACCATATTTGCAGCCATCTGCATCTTCTTTATCCGGGAAGCTGACTATCACATTTCCGGAAAAATAATCGGTATTTGAAATCGTCGTTGCTTCGGTATAAGTTTTTCCGTTAATGGTAAAGCCTTCGAATTTGTAATAATTATCTGTATTTTGATTGATCTCACCGGACATGCCAAAGTATATACGTTCTACGCTGCCTTTTGGCATTCTGCCATTTTTAGCTCCGGCTTCCTGGGGAATAATTCCTGCACCATCAGGACCGTAACACCATTTCGCAGATACATTCCATACGTCGGTACCTGCATCAAAGGTATAAAATGCACTCCACTGGGCAGTAAAGGTTACGTCATGAGCCGGAATCGTATAAACATCACCCGGCTGATAAGTCTGCGTCCCATCATTCCATCCATCAAAGTCAAAACCTTCTTTTGTAAATGGATTTTCCGGAATTTTTACCTGGTCGCCTGGTTTCTGGTTTTTTAAAACGATTGGTGTACCGGAATCAGCTCCACCTGGTTCGAATTTAATAACAGAAGAATCGGATTTTGACCACTCAGCCGTGAAAGTGATACCTCCAAACGGCATGTTGTATACAGACCCCGGCTTATAAACCTCTTTACCATCATTCCAGCCCTGGAAACGATATCCATTTAATGTAAAAGTATTATCAGGTAAAGTAATTTCACCTGCTTCTTTACTGGTTATTTTTTCTGGTGCTGTTCCAACTGCTCCT
>NZ_JAWYAJ010000015.1:0-7639 GCF_034124845.1 Robinsoniella sp. | reverse complement strand
TGCATCAGCAGCTGGGGCATGGTGGAACTTTACGCCAAAAGAAGCCTTCTTCGGAGGAGACTTCTATGAAGCAGCCCATGAAAAAAATCCGGATGTCTCCTTTACTCTTACGAATCCTCCAAAAGGACCGGAAGGGAAATCAGGCATGACACAGCAAAATCCCATCATCGGGGTAGTTGTATTTGGAAAGCATTTAGAGGATGAACCGGAAAAACTTGCAAAATATCTGGAAGTGTTTGACGGGTCCTTTGACCGTGAGGTTCAGGATTTACTTTATTATGGCATAGAGGGAGAAACTTACACGTATGACGAGGTGAACGGCCGCACATGGATACCGCCTTATGATTCAGAAGAAAAACGTAATGAATTTGGGATCGGCCTGTATATGCTTCCGGGGTGTTTCAATGATTATAAGTTACTGGAAAAATATATGACACAGCCAAAGTATATTGACATACGTAATGATGCTGAGACTAAGGGTACAGGAAAATATGATGTGTTGGCTCCCTATTTTCGTCCGGTGTATAATGCGAAAAGCGAAACCTTAAACAAGATATATCAGAATGCCTATATTGATTTCATCACCGGAGAACGTCCTCTCAGCGAATTTGATCAGTTTGTGGAAGAATGGCTTGCAAACGGAGGAAAAGAAGTTCTGGCAGAAGGTGAAGAAATGTATAAGAAATTCCAGTAAAAAAATTTGATACTATATCCATGGTGAATAATGTATAATGGTTTTATTATGAGGACTTGAAAAATATTTAATACAAATAGGCAAATGTAATCGTTTGCCTATTTGTATAAAAGCGAGGTGAATCATGAAAACTGATAAAACATTAACCATGAAGCAAATTCTATTACGTTCCTGTATTCTGCTTTTTGTTATACCACTGTTGGTCTTTAGCTGGATTTTATTCTATTATTCAGCGAGGACAATTCATAAAAGTATCATAGCAGAGCAGCAAAGTGTTGTGGGATTAATGAATTTGGTCCTGGAAAAGCAGCTTAAACAAATGGAACAGAATTCCAGACAAATTTATATGGATGGTGAGGTACAAAGAATATTAAAAGAAACGGATTTTAAAAAATTCAATTCGAAGCTTGCGACTGATTTTCGATATCTCGATGATTTTATGGATTCCATCAATGCGGATAATAATGTATTGAAGATGGAGTCAGCGATTTTAGTGACGAAAGATGGGGATTTTTATACAAATTCATTTGTGTCCAAACAGTTTATAAGAAACATCGTTTTGAAAGATTGGTGCCCTGCTGCACAGAAGGAGAATGGTAAAAGTGTCATTATTGGGGTTGCAAAGAATGAAGAAAATAAGGATGTTTTAGTACTGGGAAAAATGATGATACATACCAAAAACCTACAATTACTGGGCACTCTTTTTACTACTTACAGTGTGGAGGAGTTATTTCAACCCTTACAGAGCCGCCTTAGTGATACCACGGATATTTATGTTGTTAAAAATGATAATACTGTGCTTTATTCTGACGCAGCTAATAAGGAGGAGTTTTCAGAATTCCTAAACAATAAACGTGCGCTTCTGGAACAAGAGGGGTATCTAGAGGCAGAAAAATCAAATAAAAAGATTGTCTATATCGCATCGGCAAAAGATAAAATGAAACTCTGTATATTTAGTAGTATCTCCTTTTCAACTGTTCGTACACAATTGTTGAAGCAGCAAATAACTGTTATTTTTTTAGGAATTATCTGTATTATACTGTTCACGGTGTTTATTCGCTATATTAACCGTAAATTATATAGACCGATTGAGGCAATTACAAAAAGAGGAGAAAAAGGTTCTGACATCAATGGTACTGATAGTGACTGCTATGAATTAAAACAAATTAGTGATACGATTTTGTCTCTTTCAAAGAAATCAGCGGATGGGGAAGCGGAAATTGTAAAATTGGTTGAAAAATGCGAAAGTATAACACTTGAAAAACTGCAGGCACAGATTAACCCACATTTTTTGTATAATACGCTTACAAATATTAAATATATCTCAATTTTAAACCATCAGGAGCAAATCAGTCAACTTATATCAGCATTAGTTAAGTTATTGCGCAGCACAGTTGGCAGGGATGGAGATATGATTTCACTAAGTGAAGAGATTGAAAATGTAGAGTATTATATGCTGATCCAAAATGTTGTTTACAATGGCAATATCCGTTTTACCATTGAGGTAGAACCGGATATAAAAGATTTATTGATTCCAAACTTTATTCTACAGCCATTGGTTGAAAACTGTATCTTCCATGGTATCTATCCAAGTGAAAAAGGCGGTGAAATCACTATATTAGGGAGTAGAAAAGAAAATGGTATTCTTCTGCAGGTTAAGGACAATGGAGTAGGATTTTGCGAAGATAGTCTTATTAATTTTATGCAAACAGGAGATCAAAAAAAGGGTGAACATCTGACTAATCTGGGAATAAAAACAGTGCATAAAAAGATACAATTGCTGTGTGGAGATGATTTTGGAATTAAGATATTCAGTAAGATAAATGAAGGTTCTGTGGTAAATATTGACCTTCCTTGTATTGTAAAACAGGAGGTAGACCAGTGATCGATGTATTAATTGTAGATGATGAACCCATGATTATTGAGATTTTGAGGAGAACTATCAACTGGAAGAAATATAATATGCGTGTGGTGGGATGTGCTTATGACGGTTTTGCTGCAATAGATTTTTTAAAAAAACATGATGTAAATATAGTTTTTACAGATGTAAAAATGCCCCATATGGGTGGGTTGGAACTAATTGAACGGTTGCACGAGTTCTTGCCGGATCTATTGTTTGTGGTGATTAGTTCTTATAGTGATTTTAACTTGGTCAGGCAAAGCTTTAAAAATGGGGTAGAGGATTACATACTAAAGATTGATATTGATAATGAAAAAGTTCTGGACAAACTTTTAAGCAAACTCAAATCACAAGTGGAACTGCGAAATCCAATGATTGGGGAAAACCCAACAGAACAGCTATTGCAGAAAATTAATCATGAGAATGCCTATTTAGAGCAGTGCGTATATAGAATGATGACCATAACCCTTGAAGATAATGTGAAGACTGTTCTAGTGTCTGAGCTTCTTTTTATACTTCGGGAAAATGCAGCACATTTTGTCTTTGGATTCTTTGACTGGAAGATAATTATCCTTTGCTTTGGAGATGATGTATATCAGGTTTCAGATATTTGTGATTTTCTGGTACAAAAAATACATAGTAACCCGGAGGCGGATCAACTTCTCGTCGTTGGTTCCAGTAAATGCTTAGAATATAAAAGCATAAATAAACTTTACGATCAGGCAAAACAGTCAATGGATGCCAGATTTTATCATCCTTGTGAAGTTTATTTTCAATATAATGCCACTTCAAATGTGGGATATATGGCAGCTTATAAGGGCTTGCTGGAAGTAACTGCTAAATTAATGAGAAGTATATCCATACATGAATTGTCAAAGGCGCTTGAACAGCTCTTTAATATTATTAGTAAAGAAGAGACGGCACCAAGTCTGATAAAAGAAGATCTGGTAAGCTTTTTTGGAGAACTCCATCGGATGTTTGAGAAAAAATTTGTCAGTATGGCAGATGAAGAGCTTTTAGCCCTTACCGGACTAATTTTATCAGCATCTGATTATGCAGAACTAAAAGAGCTGTGCAGCAATAAAATTTATGAACTAAGTTTAAAACTTAATAATCAGATGAATATACCGTTATCAGATGCTATACAGGCATATATACATATGCATTATCATAACCCGAATTTGACCATTCAAAATGTTGCCGATGATCTCCATGTTAATCAGAGAAGTGTTAGTAATTGTTTTACAGGAATAATGGGCATGCATTTTAAAGATTATCTCAACCAAGTTAGAATAGAGAGGGCAAAAGAGATTTTGGCAAATTCCTCATTACGAATAAATGAGACGGCAACCCGCGTTGGTTATTCTAGCGTAGAACATTTTTCCCGCCTCTTTTCAAAATGTGTAGGAGAATCACCCCTTAAGTATCTAAAAAGAAATAGACCGTAAAATCCGACCGAGAGAATTATTGAAACGGATAAAATTGAAATGAGGAGATTAAAGAAATGGATGCAATACAAAATTTAGCAAAACGTGTTTTGCCCAGACACTGGGAACAAATAAATTTTGAAAGGGTACAAGCTGTTGGCGAAAAGGATGTTTACGAAGTAGACACTCTTAGGGGAAAATTAGTGATTAAGGGTAATAATTACATAAGTATGGCCACGGGGCTGGGGTGGTATCTGAAACATGTTGCAAATTGTAACCTTTCATGGTGTGGATGCCGGATGGAATTGCCAACGCTGCTACCCCCTGTAGCTGCATGTAACAGAACCGTGATTGAACAGAAATACCGTGTTTACATGAATTATTGTACCTTTAACTATTCCGCATCATGGTGGAAGTGGGATCGTTGGGAGAAAGAAATTGATTTTATGGCATTGAATGGCATTAATATGCCCTTAAGTGTAGTGGGTATAGAAGGAGTTTGGCGTGATACACTGACTGAATTTGGATTTACGGATGAAGAGGCACGAAAATTTTTATGTGGTCCGGCATTTTTGGCATGGCAGTGGATGACAAATATTGAAGGCTTCTGTGGTCCTCTTCCTACAAAATGGATAGAATCCCATGTAGACCTGGGGCAGAAAATAATAGAGCGTGAACGGAGTTTAGGAATGCAGCCCATACAACAGGGATTTTCAGGTTTCGTTCCACTACTCTTGAAAGAAAAATATCCGGATGCAAATATTATGAAAAAGGAAGAGTGGTTTGGCTTGCCTGCCACAGGGCAGCTTGATCCTACAGACCCCCTTTTCGACAAATTGGGTACTCTCTTTTTACAAAAACAAAAAGAGTTATTTGGTACATATGGATTCTATGCAATTGATCCGTTTCACGAGAGTGAGCCACCATTAAATACGAAAGAATATTTAGAAGCAGTAGGTGATTCTGTAAAAAAACTACTGACAAACTTTGATCAAAATGGTGTTTGGGTTGCTCAATCCTGGTCAATACGCCATGATATTGTGTCAAGAATGGACAAAAAGAATCTTCTTATTTTAGACTTATGCGGAGAGAAGCATACTGAAACGGATAATTTCTGGGGATATCCATTTGTTACCGGTACACTTCATAATTTTGGCGGCAGAACAAACTTGCATGGGGATTTGCAGATGTTGTCAGCTAATCCTTATAAAACAGTATCAAAAATTGCACCAAATGTATGTGGAGCAGGATTATTTATGGAATCAATCGGGCAAAATCCTGCATATTATGATTTGGCATTTACCCAGCTTACAGGGGGGCAGAAAGTTGATTTGTCGGAATGGATGGACAAGTATATGCAGCGCCGTACCGGAATTGACTCGGCAGAAGTGCGTAAAGCGGGAGAAATATTGTTAAAGACAGTCTATATGCCTGGTACAAACGGGGTGGAAAAAAGCTCTATTGTTGCTGCAAGACCTGCAGTCCGGGTTAAAAAATCTGGTCCTAATGATGGATTTCATTACCCTTATGGAAATAGAAGACTATTCTCGGCATTAAAGCTCCTGATGTCTGCCCAGGTGAACTCAGATGGTGCAAGGTATGATGTGGTTGATATTTTACGCCAAGTGCTAAGTAATTATGGACAAGCATTGTATGTAAAAGTTGCAGATGCTTTTTTAAACAGAGATGCCCAAGCTTTTAAAACAGAGTCAGAGTCTTTTCTGGAATTACTTTCAGATATGGATATACTTCTTTCGTCACGGTCTGAATTCCGGTTGGATAAGTGGATTGGGGATGCGCGCAGATGGGGAGAGACTTTGGAGGAAAAGGAATATTACGAATGGAATGCAAGTGTACTTCTTACTTTGTGGGGCACAACGGACTGTACTCATATTTTTGACTATGCATGGAAAGAATGGTCTGGAATGATTGAGTTATTTTATAAACAAAGATGGATCAAATTTTTTGAAATGCTTGCCCGCTGTCTGGAAAATGATGAAGAATATGTGGAGGACGATCTTCCCCAAATTTTTGAACGACAGGCATGGAGGGCGAATGAGTTCTATAACACGTTAGCTGATTGGGAAACAGCGTGGACGACGCAGACAAAGAGCTTTTCAGAAAATAAACCAGACGAACTTGAAATAGTTATTACTTTAATTTCAAAATATGAAAACCGTATTTAGCTTTAGAAAGATAGCCAAATAGAAAATATAGTATAATGTACAGTCCTTGGAGCGGGACTATAAATACAACTACTATTTATAATACAGGAGAATAATAAAATGGAAAATAGTCAAAATATGGACGTTACCGAAGAAGTTAAAAGAGATAGAGATAAACAGGAAGATATTGTTGATAACGGTGTCCATTTCTATACTGATTATAAAAACTATATCCCACCAAAAGAACAGGCGGTTAAAGAAAACCTAACATATTTTATGGGGTTGAAACTAGGACTTATGATACATTGGGCGCCTGGATGCCAATTGGGAATAATAGAATCTTGGGCACTTTCAAACGGGGATGAAAGCTGGAGCCGGAAAGAGATTGACTGGACAGATGATATGGATGAATTTAAACAACAATACATTGATTGCAATAAAACCTTTAATCCAGTGAAATTCAGACCGGATAAATGGGCAGAATTTGCAGAGGAATGTGGCTTTAAGTATCTTCTTTTTAACACGAAACATCATGATGGCTTTTGTATGTTTGATACAGAGACAACAGACTATAAGATAACGGATCCCTCCTGCCCGTTTTCTACTAATCCAAATGCGGATATAGTAGGAAGATTATACGAGGAGTTTAGGAAGAGGGGGATGGCTATTTCAGTATATTTCTCAAAACCGGACTGGCACAGTGATTATTATTGGGCAAAGCAATTCGGTGATGCAGTAGATCGAAATGTAAATTATGACATTGATGAGCACCCTGAGATTTGGGAAAAATTTGTTGAATATACCCATAAGCAATTGCTGGAGTTAACGACTAATTACGGTAAGGTTGATGTCCTTTGGCTGGATGGAGGCTGGGTGAACCCAGAGATAAAAAAACAGGATATTAGATTAGGAGAAGTAGTAAACACCATAAGAAATACCACACAACCCCACTTGATTGTATGTGACCGTACTGTTTCGGGAGAATATGAAAACTTTATTACTCCAGAACAAATGGTTCCGCAAAAGCCAATTCCGGTTCCATGGGAAAGCTGCATCAGTCTAGGAGAAGATTTTTCATTTTCTTATTCGGATCACTATAAATCAGCACATGAGCTTGTACATTTGCTGATTGATATCGTTGCAAGGGGCGGAAACTTGGCGCTCAATATTGCACCACAACCAGATGGAAAACTTCCGGAGGAAGGAATGAAATCTCTGTATAAACTTGGGAAATGGCTTAAAATAAATGGAGAAGCTATATATGAAACTATTGCTTGTGATACTTTAGAATCCAATGAAACCTATGCCTTTACACAGAAAGCAAATGTTATTTATATGCTGTATAAATATAGTGAAGGATCTATACGCTTACCAAAAAGCATAGAATTATCTATTTCAAATCCTATTCGTGAAATACGCCTTTTGAGAACGAATGAATCAATTCCGTTTGTAA
>NZ_JAWYAJ010000014.1:0-2914 GCF_034124845.1 Robinsoniella sp. | reverse complement strand
GGTCTGTATTTCCGGAAATCAGAGAAAGCCTGTACGACCAGTGGATGGATACGGAGTACGTGGTAAGAAGAGAACGGGCAATCCAGGAATCCCTATACTTTGCAGGAGAGGCATATCCCCTGGTATGTCCCAATCTGGGACCGGATGTATTCGGAGCTTACTTTGGATGCGGAATTACGTTTGGAACTGATACCAGCTGGGCCTCCAGCCATTTTGAGAGCCTGGAGGATATGGATATAAGCTGTTTAAAAGAAGACAATATCTGGTTTCGTAAAACGGTGGAATTAACGAAAGCAATGCTTGATGACAGCCGGGGGGATTATCTGGTTGGAATTACCGATATCCATCCGGGGCTGGACGGTCTGGTTTCTTTGCGGGGACCGCAGGAGTTATGTTTTGATATCCTGGAAGAACCCGAGCTGGTGCAGAAGTTAAATTTTGAACTTTGCCTGCGATTTAAGGAAGTGTATACGAAACTGGATGCCATATTAAAAGAAAAACAACAGGGAAATACCAACTGGATGGGGATTTACCATCCTGAGGGCTGGTATGTGACATCCTGTGATTTTGGAGGGATGATTTCAGAGGAAATGTATCAGAAATTCGTAATCCCTGAGTTAAAAGAGGAAATTAAATTTCTTAAAAATACAATTTTCCACCTGGATGGACCAGGCGCATTACGGCAGTTAGACAGTCTGTTAGAGTTGGAAGGGCTGGATGGTATCCAATGGGTATACGGGGCAGGTCAGCCTACGGCTGCTCACTGGATTGAAACGCTGAAAAAAATCCAGGATGCAGGAAAAATGATTCATATTGATATCGTTAAGGAAGATCTGCCGGTGCTGTTGGAGCATTTAAAACCGGAGGGCGTATTATACCGCATGAATTGCAGTACTTTGGAGGAGGCAGACTATATGCTGAAGACAGTTGAGGATTACAGAGGCAAAAAAGTATTTTAATTGAAAAATAGTGAAATTTTCCTTGCTTTTATACGTTGCTTTGATACAATAAGATTACAAAAAGGGAAACAGGCATAGACTGATGACCCGATATAATAAGTCTGAATAACAGATGATGACAATGGGGGATTTTACATGAGAGATCTGGAAGCAGTATTAAGCAGATGCAAGGAAGCAGGGGTACACGAGGCAGCAGTGGTACCTGTAGAGAAGATTGTATTTTCGGATGAAGTCAGAGATATGTGCGCTTCAAACCAATGCGGGCAGTATGGAAAAACCTGGGCATGTCCTCCGGGTGTAGGAACTGTGGAGGAATGCAGGGAACGGTCTATGAAGTACAAAAATGTGGTGGTTTTCTCAACGGTTTCGAAGCTGGAAGATTCCTTTGACTGGGATGGAATGATGGATGCGAAAAAAAGGCATGAAGAAGTGAGCAAAAAGGTAAGGGAAATCTTTTTAGAAGACGGGGACGATATTCTGATGCTGTCATCGGAAGGTTGCCAGAATTGCAAATCCTGCACCTATCCTGATGCCCCGTGCCGCTTTCCCGACCAAATGTTTCCCTCAGTGGAGAGCTTTGGTATCTATGTAAATAAAGAAGCATCTGCGGCAGGGATTCATTATATAAACGGTGCAAATACGGTGACATATTTCAGCAACATCTTTTTTTAATCACGGTTATATTTCAGAAGATATCTTTTGAAATTAGAAGAATGACTGAAGAACTCAATGAATCAAGTTATATTAGAAATCCAGAGTATCAGATAATAAGATACTCTGGGTTTTTTAATATTACAGATTTTATTATTATAGTTTTATGATATAGCGGTTAAATAAATCAGTTCTACTTAAGCTACAGGTTTCGGCTCCTCCATCCCTTTCTGCAGCCGTGTAAGTTCCCGCATTTCCCGAATCAGGAAGTAAATGCAAACAACCGCCGCCGCCGCATCAGCAATAGGACCGGCATACATGACGCCGTCTATCCCCATGAAGATTGGGAAGATGACAAAAAGCGGGAGCAGGAAGATAATCTGCCTGGTAAGGGACATGAATACACCCAGTACGGATTTCCCAATGGAGGTGAAAAAGTTTGATGTAACCGGCTGGATTCCATTTATAAAGGTCATAAACAGGAAGATCCGGAAATACCGTTCTGCAAATTTAAAATAGGTTTCATTTCCGTTTCCAAATACAGAGATAATCTGCCTGGGGAAAAACTGGAAGCAGAGGAACGCCAAAATGGAAATGATCGTGGCACTTAAAACTGCCAGCTTGTAAGTTTCTTTGACGCGTCCGTATTTTTTTGCGCCGTAATTGAATCCTACAATGGGCTGGGTTCCCTGTGATATACCGATGACAAGTGCCATAAAAATCATATTCACTTTAATGATAATCCCTGCGCAGGCAAGTGGAATTTCACTTCCATATACAGATCTGGCACCATAATAAGAGAGCACATTGTTCATGACAATCTGTGTGACCGTCATGGCGATCTGGTTGAAACAGGCACTGGCTCCCAGGGCAAATATATTTCTGCAGAATTTAAACTTTAGCTGGAAGCATTTACGTGTCAGCTTTATATGACGGAAATGGAACGCGTATTTTACACTGATACAAAAGGATACGATCTGCCCGATGATGGTTGCAAGAGCGGCACCAGCCATACCCATATCAAATACAAAGATAAAAATCGGGTCTAGAATGGTATTGATTACGGCACCAACCAGCATGGAAGTCATGGAATATTTGGGACTGCCGTCCGCCAGGATTAATTTACTGATTGCAGTATTGATAATCAGAAATGGGAATCCGATGGAGGTAATACGGGTGTAGGTCTGGGCATATGGAAGAACATCGTCCGTTGCGCCAAAGAATTTCAACATGGGCGTCAGGAAGATTGTTACAATCAAAAAGAGTGCGATTCCGGATACCGCCATCATAGTGATGGCATTTCC
>NZ_JAWYAJ010000013.1:4347-28582 GCF_034124845.1 Robinsoniella sp. | reverse complement strand
ATCCTTTATGACTGCACGTCCGTTAAAGCTTTTCTTTAAATTTTTTACCTCTAAAATGTCCATTATTCTTCACTCCTGCCTACGGTAAAATACAATATCGGTCCGATAAACTGAACAATCAGTACAATAACTACCCATATCGCTTTATTTCCAAAACGGTAATGAGGATGGCGCAAAACATGGATCAAAGCCGTGATCGCCAATGCCAGCTCCGCTGCAATTGCCGGAATCAAAAACGGCAGAAATTCCACTAAATCTTTCATTTTAATCTCCTCCTGGCCGGGGCCTGCTAAACGCTCCGGGTATTAATTAATTGTTACTGTAACTTTAATTTCATCTGATGAACAAGACGTTTAAATTCATCTGTTTCAAAAAGAGGCTCAAACTTTGGATTCTTCTCTAAGGATTCCAACAGACTTCCCTTCACTACAGATTCACTCCTTGGCATATTGGTACCGAGTCCCAGCATATCAAACCAATTATCCATCTGATCAAAATACCGGTTCCCCTGGAGCTTCAGCGGGAATATATCTCCGGTAAAAATATCGGCGTATTTCTGAAGCATATCCAGTGCTTTGGGTACCCTTCCCTGGGAAATATATGCCTCCGCAGCCAGGAGGTACATCGGTGCCAGACCCCCGGGGTGCATCTCGATCAGCCCCATTGCTTCTGAAATCTGAATAAAACTATGCATCCACATATCCACTTTTTCTTCCGAATCGGAATACTCATAAATCAGATTTCCAAATCCTCCAAGCGCCAGCAGAATATTCTGATAGATCATCGTCTGGAGTACTTCAATTGCCTTGTCCTTTTTTCCCAGCCGGTCAAATGCCGATGCCAGGATTACTTCCGGCGAAGTTTTGGGGCGGTTACAGTCTTCTAATAAAATCATGGCGGCACTGGGGTTATCCATGCACATTTCACAGCCCGCCTCCAGATAAACCGATACTCCAAGGATATATTCGTCATTGGTTTCTTCTCTTATATGAATCATAAGATCCCTTGTCTTTTCCAGTACCTCCTGGCTTTTTTCCGGTGAATCAGCCAGCATACAATGATTTACCAGCAATGCTCCCATCTCCACCAGAAGCGCCGGGCAGGCATAGTATTTTTTAATCACTTTTTCACATTCCGCGAATACTTGATCAAACGGCTGCTCTGCAAAATCCCGGCAAAATTTTAAATACAATCTGCGGATATCCTCCTTCACCATCTGTGGTTTATAATCAATCAAATCATCGATACTGATGTTAAAATAAGCCGCTAATAACGGAAGCAATGTAATATCGGGATAACTCTGTCCGGTTTCCCATTTTGATATGGCTGCTTTCGACACGCCCAAATATCCTGCAAGTTCATCCTGGGTAATGCCTTTTTCTTTTCTTTTCCCCACCAGGATCGATGCAATATTTATTTCTCTCATTAAAAATCACCTCCATACACGTAGTATAATGGAGGTGATTCTAAAATACAATGGAAATGAAGTTGTTAAATTTTACATAAGTCAACCATTAGTTGACTCCCGGTAGCCGAACTCCCGGGATAGCTGTTCTCTTACTCCCAAAACCTTTTCCGCCAGTTCTTCAATTCTGGCATCCGTCATTTTCATAGCTGGCGCAGATATACTAAATGCGTTCTTAACTTTACCACGGTAATCGAAAATGCAGGCTGCGATACAGCGCACACCAATTTCATTTTCCTCATTGTCAAGGGCATATCCCCGTTCACGGATTTTCTTTAGTTCATGCATCAGATTTTCCAATGAAGTAATGGTATACTCTGTCTTCTTTTCGATCACGCTGTTTTCCCATATAAACTTCACTTCTTCTTCGGGCAGCTGCGCTAAAATGGCCTTCCCCACTCCGGAGGAATACATCGGCCTGGATAACCCAATCTGGGATGCCATCCGAATGGCACTGTCATTTCTAATGATCGGCGTCACCTTATCAATATAGACCACCTCACATCCTCTGCATTCCACCAGATGTACCGTTTCCCTGCACTCATTTGCCAGCTTCTCCAGATAAGGATGGGCAATAGTCACCTCATCCATCCCCGCCAGCGCCCTGCTGGATATTTCCATTAATTTATAAGTAAGACGATATTTATTATTTTCATCCTGGGTTACATATCCCATGCAAATCAGAGATAACAAAAGCCTGTGTACCGTACTCTTATGAAGCCCGATACGGGTGCTCAAATCTACCAGTCCAATAGGTCCGGTACCGGCTAATGTTTCCATCACCATAAATATACGGTCTGCTGACTGTATCGGGTTTTTCAGTTCTTCACTCATAATATCCTCCATCCGCTGTACTAACGCCTTTGAACATTCATTTTATCATTAAAAATTTGGGATCGCAATATAAAAGTTTATTATTTTCCCTATTGACATTTCCTACTATTCTGGATAAAATCAAATTAGTAGTTTTATTTTATAAAACTAAGTTTTATATTATGAAACTAAATATATTTGCCAGTATGACAAATTCCTCATGGCGGAATCACATCATCACATGTTTTCCGCCACTCATCAAACACCTGTGATTATGATATAACGAAATCATTTCAGAAATCAAATATAACAAGGGGGATTACAAAATGTTAAACGAGAAAGCGAAAGAAGTGAAAAAAGATTTTGATTTACTTGCACTGGGTGAACTGCTGCTGAGGCTGTCTCCGCTTGGAAATGAACGGCTTTCCAGAGGCGATACGTTTTTAAAACAAATGGGCGGTGCTGAATTAAACGTGGTTTCCGGCGCCTCCCTACTGGGACTTCGAACCGGCATCATCTCAAAGCTTCCAGCCAATACCATTGGGGCTTTTGCCAAAAACCACGTCCGTTTCTGCGGAGTCAGTGATGATTATCTGACGTATGACGAAAGCAGAGATGCCAGGCTTGGAATCTACTATTACGAATATGGTGCGTACCCACGCAAGCCGGGAATTGTCTATGACCGAATGAATACCTCCATCAATAAAATCTCCACCGGGGATTATCCGGATTCTTTATACCAATCCACGCGCTGCTTCCATACCAGCGGTATCACCCTGGCACTTAGCGAAAGTACCTGCCGTACCGCCATTGAAATGATGAAGCGTTTTAAAGCAGCAGGCTCCCTGATCTCCTTTGACGTAAATTTCCGCGCCAACCTGTGGAATGGCCCCCAGGCAAAAGCCTGTATCGAGCAGATTCTGCCCTACGTTGATATTTTCTTCTGCTCGGAGGATACCGCAAAGCTTACCTTTTTAAAGGAAGGATCCATCCGGGACATTATGAAATCCTTTACCAGAGACTATCCCATCTCCATCGTGGCATCCACCCAGCGAATCGTACACAGTCCCAAGATTCACACCTTTGGCTCGGTGATCTATAATGCAGAAGAGGATGCCTATTACGAAGAAAAGCCATATGAAAATATTGAGGTTGTGGACAGAATCGGCAGTGGGGATGCCTATATCTCCGGCGTACTCTACGGTCTGCTGGCACACAGCTTTGACTGCAGGGCAGCCCTTGCATACGGCAATGCCACAAGTTCCACGAAAAATACCATACCGGGAGATCTCCCCTCTTCCGACCTGGCTGAAATAGAAAGGATTATACAGGGGCATCATTCAGATATCCAAACGGAAATGGATCGCTAGAGCTGCATTGCATAAATAATGGTGAATAGAGTGCCTGCTATCCCCATCAGAATTGTTTCTGCTTCGGCAGCCATTTTCCCCTCCATGCATACAGGATTACCCCCAGCATGGCACAGACCCAGGAAACCGGATATCCCCAGAGTACCGTTTCCAGTTCCGGATAAAACAGAACCATGATATTTACCCACAGCATTCTGATTCCCACCATACTTCCTACCATCAAAAGCATGGAAGTAATGGCTTTTCCGGCTCCCCGGAACACCCCTGTCATAACCTGGGCTACGGTCAGTGTCACATAAAAAGGTGCCACTGTCCGAAGCATCAGGTACCCATTCTGGTTTACCGCCGTATCTGATGAAAATACCCGCAGCGGATATTGCCCGAATAAGAGCAGCAGTATGGTGACAGCCACGGTGTAGGTCAGACCAATCACCAGGGTATTTGCTGCTCCCTTTTTCACCCGGTCCCGCTTTCCTGCGCCTACATTCTGCCCGGTAAAGGTCATTGCGGCCATGCCAAAGCTCATGATGGGAAGTATGACAAAGCCGTCTATTTTCATATAGGAACTGCATCCAGCCATGGCATCTGCTCCAAAGCTGTTTATATTTGCCTGAACAACCACATTCGAGAAGGATATGATGGCATTTTGTATGCCGCTTGGGATTCCCATCATTAACACACGCTTCAGCATGATTCTGTTGATACACAGTTTTTTCAGGTGCAGACGGTAGATATCGTCATCCCGCATTAGTGCCCGGACAACCATATACGCAGATACAACCTGTGATATAACAGTTGCCCATGCCGTTCCAGCAACACCCATATGAAATACTACCACAAATACAATATCCAGGATAATATTGACCACGGATGAAATGCACAGATAATATAATGGACGCTTTGAATCCCCAACACCTCTTAGAATTCCCGCACCCATATTATAGAGAATGTTAAATACGGAACCGCAGAAGAAGATGCGCAGATATGTGATTGATTTATCCATAACTTCCTGGGGAGTTCCCATGACAACCAATATCTGCGGTGATAATACCACCCCAACCCCGGTCAGGACAATTCCTCCGATGATGCTGATTGTAATGGAAGTATGTACGGCATCCTGGATTCCCTTTTCTGCCTTTCCCCCATAATACTGGGAGATTACAACTCCGGCACCTGTTGCAATCCCCATAAACAATCCCACAATTAAATTAATAAGGGAATTGCTGGAACCAACGGCTGCAAGTGCTTCCTTTCCAATGAAATTCCCGGCTATGATGGAATCCACCGTATTATATAACTGCTGAAACAGATTGCCGATCAGAAGCGGAATGGAAAACAAAAGAATTCCCTTTATGATACTTCCCTCGGTCATGACTTGTTTACTGGCTGTTGCTCTACTTTTCATTTTCAAACTCCCTTCCCATAAAAAAACTACCGCCTAAGCAGCAGTTTTTCATAAAATTATCTAAGTAATACTTAACTTCCCGCCAAGATCTTCCGTTGTGAGCAGTCCATTTACCAAAATAAAATGCTCCGGCAGCTTTCCCTCGGTCATCCATTTCAATTCCCAGCCCAGCAGGTCTTTGGTCGTCCTTCCCACATCCCCTCCCAGAGACTCTATAGAATAGCGCATTTGATCTGGTTTACAGCAGGGCTTCCCTTTTAGCCGCAGGCATTCTTGGCAGTAATCACAGTTACCTGCTGCAAGGCTCTTGCTTCCGGGATATTGATCTTCTAAACGGTGCATCACATCAGACAATTTCTTCTTTTCACTTCCCAGATCATGCTTCAGAAAAGCCGATATGGTCTCTTTGGAATGGCTACGCACAGTTTCCTCTTTGGGGATGATGATTCTTGTGCCAATCACATATAGATACTTAAATTTATTCCAGTAATCCATTACATTGAAATCATATGGCGGACATGACCACTTTTTCCCGAAGTCAGGACAAGCCTGACAGCACGCTAAAAACTTTGGTACATCCACATAATCTTTCAGGTATTCCTGTACGGTTATTTTGTTAGACAACTGCTCCGTCGTATAATTCATTTCAATCCTCCCTTTCCTGCTGGATCTGTTCCTGTTGGTTCTATTCTTTTTGCAGCCATTTCATAATCGGGGCGTTGGGATCTGCCGTTTCATTCCCGGACATCTCATAACTTCTATATTTATGCCTGTTATATGAATTTCACTATATACTTTTCATTTCCTGATACAGTCTCCCAATGGGTAGACCCACTACATTGTTATAATCTCCATCAATCTTCTTAATATAAACTGCAGCCCGTCCCTGAATGCCATACGATCCTGCTTTGTCCATAGGTTCTCCGGTTGCAATATAGTCCCTGATTTCCTCATCTGTCATAGGATACATGGTTACATCCGTTCTCTCGGAAAAGGTTGTTACCTTTTTTCTGCCGGATTCCAGCTTAATCAAAGTTACACCGGTATACACCTGATGGGTTTTCCCCTGGAGTAGCTGAAGCATTTCCTCTGCTGCTTTTTCATTCCCCGGTTTTCCCAAAATTCTGTCTGCTATTGCCACGATGGTATCCGCACCAATAATGCATGCATCTTCCTGAATCCCTGCCGCCACTGCCTCTGCCTTCATTGCGGACAGTTCTTCAACTATCTCATCCGGCATGACTTTATCCGTAATCTCCGGTGCATCACTGGTAACCACCGCAAACTGATATCCTGCCTGAGCCAGCAGTTCCTTCCGTCTCGGGGACGCAGATGCCAAAATTATATTCTTCATGTGATCTCCTGTCTGCTGCCATGCAGCCTAGTGCCGGGCGGCACTAGAGCCTGTTTGATAAATGCTCTAAAAATTAATGCCGTTCCAGCCCCAGTCCTTGATTCCTTCGTAAGTGATATATGTTCTGTCTGGAGAAATCTGCAATTCCCGGGATAACAAATTACAAATGGCCTCTGTCATATTCTCACAGTATTCTCTCTCTACCTGTCCAAAGACCTCCACTTTTACATAAGCCGTTGCCGCTTCCTGGTTTCCTTTAAAATATAAGCGGCAATTATCCTCCAGATCCACCATCAGCCAGCTTTCGGTCTTTCCTGGAATTATTTCAATAATTTTACCTAATTCTCTTTTTAATGTCTCTGACTGATTCTCTGTCAAAGAAACGGATACTCTTGTTTTAATATATGGCATTATTAGCCCTCCTTTTTATACAATCAAACATTCCATAAACTCATTATAAACGATTATTCCTGCTCTGCAACAAAAATTCTTTCACTTCACGGAAAATTTCCTCCCGGTTTTCCCTGGTCACTTCTAAAAGTTCCACGTCTTTATGTTGTCTCACCTGATCCAGCCAGGTTCCTTCAAACCCTTTGCGCACTACTCCCACCACCGGTGTCTCCATATCCAGTACTTCCATTATTCTGCGTTTAAACTTCTCTGCCATACCTTCAAAGCGCCCGCACTCATCCATTACAATACATTCTGCGTCCACCCTGATGCGGTCCAGAATTTCAGTCCCCAGCCGTTCAATCACCTGGGTTCTTACCTGAGGATTTCCGTCTTCAAATTGTACAATTACATTTTCTTCTTTCCCGGAATCCGGCAGCGATGCCCGCTTCATAAACAGGGATTTGTTTTTCATATTCCGCGTCTCCCCAAAGCCCGTGGAAAACCCATCATATATCACACCCGTTTCTTCCAATGCACGCTGTATGATCGTGGATTTGCCTACCTGTATCTCCCCGGTTAAAAATAAATGACGCCTATTTACCATGTACATAATACCTCACAGCATCGGGATGCGCTTCTTCCAGTAGAAACAGTCCCTTTGCATTTTCTACATATTTCATCATTAAATGTGTCAGATATGCCTCTTCCAGTGGAAATTCGGGTATCTCTTCTATAGAAGAATTACTTTTTTCCTGGTCATGCCAATTAATATGCTGTATATTCTGAAAAGATATCTGAAGCTGTTTTATATATTCATGCAGTACCATTCTCTTTGATTCATCAATTTCACCTGACTGTACGATAAAGATCATCTGTTCCGCTTCCGCAGACATTTTCCACATAATATCCAGCATTTTACGGTAGAAGTCCACATTTATAGCTTCCACCGGCTGTGACAGGTACTGTTTCACCTGATCCGCCACCAGATAAAAGTGGGTCAGCGCTTCGCTGGTAACCCCATAGTCTATCACACGCTGCGTACTGATATCCAGAATCGACAGATAGGAATTCTGGATTCGGAACAGTTCCCGGACATTCCCCCGGAATTGTCCTTTTAAACTGGTAGGAAAAAAGAAACGGTTTACCAGGAGTACAAGGAGTACCGCTAATACCAGATAGCCGATACGCAGTTCCACAGCCGCCGCCCTGTTCATGGTAATCGATGCCATAAAGAGGGCAAAGCTGGTAGAGAATACGGCCTGTATACGGGTTCCGGGTGTGGTGCAGTACATCAGCGTAACCATAACCGTTGCAAATAGAAAATGCCACACAATTCCAGGAAGATACGAAACGGTAAAAAATACCAGCATACATCCCAGAAAGGTACCGACCAGCCTGTTCTTAACACGGTAAGCACTGTCCTCATACATTGGCTGTATCATTAAGAATGCATTCAGGGGAATCCAGTAGGAATGATTGATATTAGTCAGCTGGCTGATTAAGAAACTCACCATAATAACAATGGATAAGCGCAGTGCAAATCTAACTTCAAATGCATCCAGATGTAATTTCTGCCTGTACTTCTGAAAGATAGAAAACCCTTTTGGATGTCTCCAGGATGTTGAAAAAGCTGGTTTTTCATTTCGGGCTGCCCCATCCAGGATAAGCACCAGCAAATGTAAAAAATTCCGAAAGAAAATATAGAAAAAAGCATCTGCCTGGTCTTTGCCGCCCTCATTTAAGAGGTTGGTTGCTTCCTGTATTAACTCTTCATTATCCACTTTGTTAAAAGAACTGTGTACCCGGTCCATATAATCAGCCAGACGGTAGAGAATCCCTTCATATTCTTCCCGGTATTGCCCGCATTCCTCATCAAAATTTGAGATAAAATATGCCGAGCGCTGAAATAAAAGGGCAAACATATAATGCAGTTTACTTTCTCCCTGCATCTCGAATGCCACCTGACGCCCATCATAGGCAAGCTTATGCAGAGAGCTCTGTATCTCTATGATTTCCTTCTGCATCCGCATATCCTGCCCTCCTTTGGCTATTAACCGAAACTGTCTGGCAAGCAGATCCATTCCCTTTCTCGCTGCCCGGTAATCCTGGGGTCTGCGGTAAATAAATGAATAGAGAGCCAAAGCCACAGACAATACGGTCAGAGAGTAAAGCATCACTCCCAGCAGTGGCAATATCCCCGACCACCCTATGGGCACCAGCTGTAAAAATACAAATGCCATGGCATATGTAAAATATCCTTTCTGGTTAAACTGTGTTGTCTGCAGATACACGAGAAGAAACGGCACTACAAAGTTTAACAGAACACACAGGGGAATATTTAAGGTGGCAAAAAAAGCCAGAATACATAAAAGAAACATTTCCAAAACAAGTCCGCATATGCCCTTCATTGTAAACTTCTTTTGTCGGCGTATCTGAAACGCGGTAGTAAGGAAAGACACCATAATGGAATAACGAGTTCCAAATAAAAAGATGACGGAATAAAAAAGAAACAAAAAAAATAAGATAACCGGCAGAGCAGCATCCCATTTTTTCTTAAACAATAAAATTTTATTTTTCATTGCTGAAAACATTATAATCACTCCACTTCAAATACTTATTATACTCCTATATTTGAAAAAGTGCCAGAACGTGTTTGAAATTACTTTCCTACACTGTGCGTCACTGTTTGTGGGAGATTCGTTTATGAAGGGCGCATAGCGGTCTATGAAGCTTGCGCATTGTAGTAGAATTTTACTTATACAAAGGGTCTGTCTAACCTATTTTCATATGCATTATTTTCCCGAAGCATTTTATTCCACATAATATGATCTACTCCGGTATTACATAGAAACTGATTAAATCTGCATTGAGATTTCGTAAGCTTATAGGGTTTTGCCAATTTTTGTACGGTTTCTTTGTGTAATGTTCCTGTCTCCTGGAAATAACTTCCCAGCTTTTCCAAATCCTTAAATAATTTTCGATTCATGAATTCCGGCACCATGGAAGTACCTGCCGCCCCACTTCTGGCTGCAGTTCCGAGATATTTCATATGCAGCCTTTTCGCCTGTTGTTTCATGCATCGTCTGGCATAATCAGCATGTGCGGAACCTGCAAATCCCATTTGAACAATACATCCAAGCGACTTATTCCCGGTATCCTGTACCTGGAGATTCTCAAAGAGTTTCATTACCGGTCCTGGCATTGCATGTACATAAAGAGGCATTACGATTAAGATCGTGTCAAAACTTTTTATTTTCTCTGCAATGACTTCCGGCTTTTCTTTTTTTATGCAGCACACCATGGGGATTTCTTTCATTCCCTTTACAAACTGCGTTATAAATATTCCTGTATTCCCTTTTTCTCCATGAGGAGAACCATTTATAATGAGAAGTTTCACCTTATCTGCCCTCCTTATATTCCGCAATCGTGCCAATGCATTTAATTTTCCACTGAAATTGGTCGCAGACTCTTCTGAAATAATCTATAAAGAGCTCCCGATCCTCTTTCGATGAGAACGTATCCTGATAATAGATTTCTATTACAGGGGTTTTATCGTATCTGGCAACATGCATTGCTTCGCCGGAAGTATATTGAATATAAGGAAGAACAGATACTATCATTCGGTCCAGCAGCGTTTTCAAATTACCGCTGACAAAACCGCAGGATTCTTGTACCAGAAATACTGCCCTGTCCGCGCTAAAAAAAGCATGATAAAAATCATCCAGATCCTTTTGTACACACCTTCCCGGAGTTTTCAGCCAACAGGACCAGCAGCCAATGCAATCCCTGACCGAAACCCTGCCAAGATCCAGTATATATGTGTCTGATTCCTTTTCCTGAGCCGTTGTGGGTAAAACATCCCACTCCCGGCAATCTTTAATCATAACTGTTTTCAATGTATTTCACCTGAGCTCATCTGAGCTTTCCATTCATAATGATGCTTTCACTATAATGCTGGTGGTTACCCCCAGGTCAATACTTTTTAAATAAATCGTTCTATTAATTTATCGGAATCCAGCTCTCATAATAATTTCTGGGATTCAAGCTTCCCACAACACAGATTCTCGTCCTGATATATACAATCCCTTTCATCTTCAGTTGATTCTCACAAGCCCATCTATTAACCAAATGATACATTCTTCCCATGGTATCATAATCATCCACATTTGATTCTACCACGGTATAGATACTCTTTCCGGATATCAGGTATTGTTTACCGGGGTTTCTTTCCCCCTCTGCGGGCTTAACAATTCTCATTTTGGATTCTTTATATCCATTTTCATCAAAGGTTACTTCCCGGATCATATTGCTGATAATATCTTCTCGTTCTAAATCAATGTTGGGAACTACATGTTCTGTATAATCGGAAAATGCTGACACATAGTCAATAGAATCCGCAATTTCGTAGAGCGGCAGTTCACAAATGCTGTATTGATGAAGATGCATGGGTAAATTCTTTATAAACAATTGATCCTGTGCCAGCCGTTCTTCCATTAACTTTAAGCGCTCAATCTCTTCTTTTAACTGACATTGCTTCCTGGAAAAAATCTCATCAAACTGTGAAATATCATCCTGGTTAATCAGTTCCTTAATCTCTCCGATTGCAAATCCGTGTTTTTTATAATTATCTATAGCCATCAGGCGGAAAATATCTTGGATCGTAAATTCCCGATAACTGCTTTTCTTGTCTTTATTCGGACAGATCAGCCCCTGTTTTTCATAATAGCGAAGTGTCTCTCTCGTGATTCCCAGGCTGTTATAGAGTACTCCGGGGTTATAAACATGGCTGATCCGCTCCATTTCGGGCTGGTCAATTGCGGTAAAGCTTTTCTCGATCAATTTTTTCCTGTCCATGAATCCCTCCTGTGATGGTTAATATATTAATGATATTACTACTGTATCACAGGTAAACAGTAATTCCAAGACATGGTGTCATTTTCCTATATACACGCTTTCATTACTTCATAGCTTTCATTACTTCATAGCTTCTATTACTTCATAGCTTCCATTACTTCATAGCTTTCATCACTTTGTAGCTTCCATCACTTTGTAGCTTCCATTACTTCATAGCCTTCATCACTTTGTAGCTTCCATCACTCAGAATTTGATCCAGATATCCTGCCACAGCATCTTCAAATCCTTTGATATCTGTCAGATCTTCTCCCCAGAATTTTGTATTTTTACAAACGGCATTTGCCAGCGTTTTGGCATCATCGTTACGGTGTTCGTAGAAGAATTCCAGTACTTCCCTGCCATCCCGCACCAGATATTTCTCGTCTCCTCTGACTGCTTCCAATCCATTTTCGGTCAGATTTATCCCGCGGTAGAAAGCGATATAAAATGCAAAAGATGCTGTAATACAAGCAGGCAGTTTTCCAAATTTTTTCACATAGCCTTTCAGGGACGGCATAACTCTTGCTTTCCACTTGGAGGTAGAATTCAGGGAAATATCAAGAAGTGCGTGATCCACAAATGGATTGTTAAATCTCTCTGTTACGGCTGCCGCAAATTCTTCCAGTTCTTTCTGAGGAAGTGATAAGGTTGGGATAATTTCTTCGTATATGGTCTGATTCATAAATTTACAAATGGTCTGGTCATTCATGCAATCCCTCACGATGTTCTGACCCGCAAGATATGCCCCCAGAACCATTGAAGTATGAGCACCATTTAAGATACGCACTTTACGCTGTTTGTATGGCTTATGGTCATCGCAGATGATCACGGGAAGCCCTGCTTTTTCAAAAGGCAGTTCTTCTTTCAAACTCTGGGGTCCTTCGATTACCCAGAAACCAAATACTTCTCCCGTGTCGATTAAATTATCTTCGTAGCCCAATTCCTCACACAGTGCCTGTGCTTCATTTCTGGGATAACCGGTCACAATACGGTCAACCAATGTGGAACAGAAGATATTTTCAGACTTGATCCACTGAATAAAGGTATCTCCAAGATTCCACTGATCTGCATACTGAAGTACACACTTCTCCAATTCTTTCCCGTTATTATCAATCAATTCACAGGATAGGATGATAAAGCCCTTTCCTTTCTCCGATCCAAAATTAAGAAAACGCGCATGCAGAAACTGTGTCAGTTTTCCAGGATAGCTGGAAGCCGGACAGTCAGTGAACTGACACGCCGGATCATAGACAATCCCTGCTTCTGTGGTGTTGCATGCAATAAAGCGCAGGTCGGGATTTTTAGCACATTCCAAAACCCCATCAAATTCTTCATAGGAATTCAGACATCTGCTGACGCAGGAGATTACTCTTTTATCATTTACTTTCTGTCCATTTTCAAATCCCCTTAAAAACAGTGTGTAAAGTCCTTCCTGTTCATTAATTCTCTCCGAAAGCCATGGGGATGATATGGGCTGGCACAGCACAACTTTTGAATGAAACCCGGCTTTTTCATTCATCATATCAATCCAGTAGTCCACAAAGGCACGCATAAAATTCCCTTCGCCAAATTGCAGCACTCTTTCCGGTGCCTGCTCCAGCAGATACCCCTCATAACCTTGCTCTTTTAGTACCTCATAACTTAATTTTTTCACCTTATAACCATTCCTTTCATTTTTTATTCTTTATTCTTCATTCTTAATTTTTCATTCTTAATTTTTTTTCATTCTTCATTTTTTATTTCTCAATTTATATCCTGCTTTCATCTCTCACTTATTTCCTGTTACAACTTAGATTTCTTTTCTCCTTACAGGGTAACTCCCTGTTTAAAGATCGCCATATCATGAAATCCTGCTTTTTCTGCCTTTACCTGTTTTCCGGAAGCCACATCCAGGACATAACCAAATAGTGCTTCCGCCATTTCATCCAGTGTCTTTCCTTCCACCAGCTTTCCGCAGTTAAAGTCTATCCAGTTATCCTTTCTGATGCTCAAGTCCGTGTTGCTAGAAATTTTAACCGTTGGTACCGGGGATGCAAAAGGCGTTCCCCTTCCGGTAGTAAACAAAACGATGTGTGCGCCGCTTGCCGCCAGGGCAGTGGAAGCTACCAGATCATTTCCGGGGGCACTGAGGAGGTTCAGGCCTTTCTCTTCCACCCTTTCCCCATACGCCAAAACTCCCGCCACTTCCGCCTTTCCACTTTTCTGTGTACAGCCCAGGGATTTATCTTCTAAAGTGGAAATCCCGCCCTTTTTATTGCCTGGGGAAGGATTTTCATAGATTGTCTGATTATGGCTGGTAAAATAGTTTTTAAAATCATTAATCAATTCTACGGTCTGGTCAAATAACTGCCGGTTCCTGCAGCGATTCATCAGAAGTGTCTCTGCCCCGAACATCTCCGGCACCTCGGTTAAAATTGTAGTTCCTCCTTTTCCAATCAGCATATCGGAAAAAGCTCCTACCACCGGATTGGCGGTTATTCCGGAGAGACCGTCCGACCCTCCGCATTTCATCCCTATAACCAGTTCTCTTGCATCGGTCCTTTCTCTCCTGGCACGTCCTGCATATTCCGCTAATTCTTCGATCAATGCCAGAGACTCCTCTATTTCATCCCCACAGTCCTGCGCTGTCAGGAACCGTACCCGTTCCTTGTTATAACCCCCAATATATTTCTTTAATTCCTCAATATTAGAGTTTTCACATCCAAGTCCGAGTACCAGTACCCCTCCGGCATTTGGATGATTCACCAGATCAGCCAGAATCTTCCTGGTATTTTCCTGATCTTCCCCCATCTGGGAACAGCCGTAGGGGTGCGGGAATGCGGCTATGGCATCAATGCTCCCCTGCACATATTTCTGTGCCTTCCGTTCAATGGCAGCTGCCACATTGTTTACGCAGCCTACTGTGGGGATAATCCAGATTTCATTTCGAATACCAACCTTCCCGTCTTCCCGTTTATAGCCTTCAAAATACGCAGGTTCCCCATCTGATGCCTCCTGACATAAATTCCCCGATAGATCTGCGCCAGATGTGACTGGAATTTTTTCTTTCTGATAAGTATAGTCCAGCAGTTCACCAAGCCCTGTCTGAATATTATGGGTATGCACCCAGTCACCCTTTTTTATCTCTTCCTTCGCCAATCCAATCGGACAGCCATACTTTATTACCTTATCGCCTTTTCCCATATCTTTCAGTGCGAATTTGTGGCCCTGCATAATATCCTCATTTAGAATCACTTCCGCCCCTTCCAGAATACAGTTCATCCCTTTTCGCAATGGCTTTAATGCAACCGCAACCGTGTCGTTCTGATGAATCCTGATATAATCCTGCATGATACCTTCCCTTCCTCTGCTGTTTCTTATTGTTGCACCTCTTATTCATTCTGAAGTGTTTGGAATATACAATCCTGACATCTGTACACCTTATGAAAGAACCATTCGCTTCAAAGTGAGGTACTGGATCCGGATATGATCCCAGATCCGGATAAACCATTTTTAAGATGTATATACTGTCTGCATTTTATGTAAGTACTTACATTTAAATTACATCAATTATTTAGTTATGTCAATATTAACTTTTATTTTAAGCAAAATTATCTTGATTTTATTATATGTTGCTATTATAATAACTTTAATTCCAATTTGTAAGCATTTACATATTATCTCAAAAATGGAGGTGGCACTTATGAATATCTATGATATTTCCAAAAAAGCCGGTGTATCCATTGCCACCGTATCCCGTGTGCTGAACGGAAATGATAAAGTCAGTGAAAAGACACGTCAGAAAGTCCTAAGAGTCATGGAAGTAGAAAGCTACCACCCAAATGCCTTTGCCAGAGGACTTGGTCTCAATACTATGAAGACAATCGGTATTCTATGTGCCGATTCCTCGGATTCCTATCTTGCCAGCGCCGTTTATTATCTGGAACAGGAACTCCGGCGCTTTGGCTACGATGCACTGCTGTGCTGCACCGGATATGAACTGGAACAGAAGCAGAAATATCTTGAAATTCTGCTTTCCAAGCGGGTAGATGCCATCATTTTGGCCGGGTCCACGTTTATAGAACAGACTAATAAGAATAATCAATATCTCTGCCTTGCTGCCGGGAAAGTTCCGCTTATTCTGCTGAATGGTCATTTAGATGCTCCGGGGATTTACAGTTCCCTTTGTGATGACACCGCTGCTGTTGCAGATGCCGCAGAACGGCTGCTGGCTGGAAAAAGAAATAAGCTGCTCTTTCTCTACCGCTCTCAGTCATACAGCGGCAGACGAAAGCTGGAGGGATTTCTAAGAGCACATACCGGGCGGAAGATCTCGGTGGAAAAAGAGCAAATTATCTGCTGTAACGGTTCGATCACGGATATCAAAGAGCGGCTGCTCCAAGATTATGGGGAAGTTTTTCCATTTGACGGGGTTATCACCTCTGATGATGAACTGGCTATCGGCGTGCTGAAATTTGCCAAATCTGCCGGACTTTCCATTCCCGGCGACCTGTCTGTCATCGGATATAATAATTCAAAAATTGGAATCTGCTGTGAACCCGAACTGACTACCATTGACAATAAGCTGGAGTTTTCATGCAGGCATGCGGTATCTGTTTTAATGAGTGTGCTAAACGGAAAAAAGGTACCTGCAAAAACGGTCATTACCGCAGAAATCATTGCGCGGCAAACTACAGATAATCACTTTTAACCCATACCATTAAGGAGGATTTTACGATGAAACAATTTATGGACAAAGAATTTTTACTTTCAACCCCTGTTGCCAGCAGGCTATTTCATGAATATGCCGATACCTGTCCGGTGCTGGATTACCACTGCCACATTAACCCAAGAGAAATTGCAGAAGACAAACAGTTTTTAAACATTACGGAAGTATGGCTGGGAGGCGATCATTATAAATGGCGCCTGATGCGTTCCAATGGGATTGATGAACACTTTATTACCGGAGATGCATCACCACGTGAGAAATTCCAGAAATGGGCGGAGACGTTGGAAAAAGCAATCGGCAATCCCCTCTACCACTGGAGTCATCTGGAGCTGCAGCGCTATTTCGGTTATATGGGAATCTTAAACCGGAATACGGCTGAAGAAGTATGGAATCTCTGCAATGAGAAATTACAGGATCCGTCTATGTCCGTGCGCAGCATTATTAAGATGTCTAATGTAACTCTGATCTGTACCACCGATGATCCCATTGATACCTTAGAATGGCATAAGATGATCAAAGAAGATGACAGCTTCGATGTGGCAGTGCTTCCTGCATGGCGCCCTGATAAGGCGATGAACATCGAAAAAGCAGACTTTTCGGAATACCTTGGAAAACTCTCAGCCGCAAGCGGCATCCAGGTTAATGACTTAGCCTCCCTGAAAGACGCACTGAAAAACAGAATGGAATTCTTCCATAATAATGGCTGTCTGGTATCGGACCACGCACTGGAGTTTATATACTACAGCCCTGCTGACGATTCAGAGATTGACGCCATCCTTAAAAAGAGGCTTTCCGGGAATGCTGTTACAAGAGCGGAAGAATTAAAGTTTAAAACGGCATTTATGCTGTTCGCAGGACGGGAATATCACCGCCTTGGATGGGCTATGCAATTACATTTTGGATGCAAAAGGGATAACAATTCCTTAAGTTACCGGAAACTGGGCCCAGATACCGGATATGACTGCATTAATAACTATGCACCATCCTCTTTGGCTGCGGATTTTCTGAACTCGCTGATCTGTACTGACCAGCTGCCAAAAACGGTACTCTACTCCCTGAATCCAAATGATAACGCCTATATTGACGCTATCCTGGGATGCTTCCAGGACTCCACCGCCGTTGGTAAAATACAGCACGGAAGCGCATGGTGGTTCAATGACCACAAGCAGGGAATGACGGACCAGATGATATCCCTGGCAAACCTCGGCATGTTAAGCAACTTTATCGGAATGCTGACCGATTCCCGCAGTTTTCTGTCCTATACACGCCATGAATACTTCCGCCGCATTCTCTGCGACCTGATTGGCGGATGGGTTGAAAATGGAGAATATCCGGAAGATTACCAGGCATTAGGTGAAATCGTGAAAGGTATTTCCTATGAGAATGCCGTGAGGTATTTTGGATTTGATTTATAACATTTTAGATAGTTTACGTTCAAAATCATTTGACTTAAAGTATGCTTTAAGTATTATAATTTAATCAATACAGCTTTTCAGCCTGCGCCGCATAAGTTCTTGCGGCTGCAGGACCTGGAAGCAAAAACGTTATCAGGAGGTTATTTATGGGAACATCTAAGGTTTATTTTACAAATTTACATACCAGGAACAACGATAATCTACAGCAGAAACTGGCTCGGCTGATTAAAAAAGCAGGCATTGGCGAAATTGACTTTAATAAAAAATATGCTGCTATAAAAATCCACTTCGGAGAGCCGGGTAATCTGGCATATCTGCGCCCAAATTACGCAAAAACCGTAGTGGACGTCATTAAGGAACTGGGCGGTAAACCATTTCTCACAGATTGCAACACTCTTTATGTTGGCGGACGCAAAAATGCTCTGGATCATATCCAGAGCGCTTATGAGAATGGATTTTCTCCATTTTCCACAGGATGCCATATTTTAATCGGTGACGGATTAAAAGGAACCGATGAAACCCTGGTTCCGGTTGAAGGCGGAGAATATGTAAAGGAAGCAAAAATCGGGCATGCAATTATGGATGCGGACATCTTTATTACACTGACCCATTTTAAAGGCCATGAAGCTACCGGTTTTGGCGGTACACTAAAAAATATCGGTATGGGTTGCGGTTCCAGAGCCGGTAAAATGGAAATGCACAGTGCCGGTAAACCATTTATTAATGCATCTGAATGTATCGGCTGCGGCATGTGCAGCAAGATCTGTGCTCACGATGCAGCTGTTGTCACGGATAAAAAGGCTTCCATCAACCATGATAAATGCGTGGGATGCGGCAGGTGTATCGGTGTCTGTCCCCAGGATGCCGTTAAAGCAGCCTCAGACGAATCCAACGATATTCTAAACCGTAAAATCGCGGAATACAGCAAAGCAGTGGTAAGCAAAAGACCGCAGTTCCACATCAGCCTTGTAATGGACGTATCCCCTTACTGCGACTGCCACGGCGAAAATGATATTCCAATCGTTCCGGATGTAGGTATGTTCGCTTCCTTTGACCCCGTGGCACTGGATGTTGCCTGTGCAGATGCCGTAAATAAACAGCCGGTGATCCCAGGAAGCCTGCTGGAAAAAAGCACCGACCATTCCCACGACCACTTTCACGCAGTCAGCCCGGATACGGACTGGAAGGTAGGGATTGAGCATGCCGTTAAGATCGGGCTTGGCAATCAGGATTATGAATTAATTGAGTTGAAATAAAGAAAGCAGCATGCTGATGCTTGTTTGGGAATTTATTCCCGCCAGATGCCGCTATGATATAGTTAAAGCGCTGTCTTCGTTGAAAACAGCGCTTTTATCTATTTCAATCCTACATCATTTGATCCACCAGAAAATCCCCCATGCAATCAGAGCGATGCCAAGAACCCTGCCGATCAACACGCTTTTCTTTACCCCGATGAGCTGAATGGTCTGAGGCGTGCAAAAAGGAAACAGGGTAAGGGTTGCTCCCAGAATTACAAGCATCAGACAAACCACCCATTCCCCCACAATCAGCGATGCAAAAGTACAAATGATCAGGGGTATTATAACCAGGGCAAGAAATAGCTTTTCATATTTTTTTGCAAAACCTAAAAATTGTTCGCAGTCCTCTTTGCAGGCTTCACTGCAAAAGCTGCAGGTCATGCCGTCTATTTTCTCAATGACAGCATTCTCCACACCACCGGGAATCTTTTTGTTACAGTTCATACATCTCATGCATTACACCTCTTTCACAGAACCTGTTTGGTAATTCACTCCAGCCAACTGATTCTCTCATAAACTTGCTTTCCGGATATGCTATACGATTACATTAACTCATTTTTACGCAGATTGCAACTCTCTGTTTACCCGTTCCATAGCCTCCCCAATCTGCCTGGTGGTAAATCCTTCCCCATGCACTTCATTGGATTCCATAACAATTAAAAATGACTTGGGGTCTGCTGCTTTTACTGCCTTCTGTACAAAATACATTTCTTTATTATTGCAGGCGCATAAGACTACCTGGCGCTCATCCTGTTTGTATCCTCCCAGCGCATTCATTATGGTAGAACCTCTGCCGCAGCACTCTTCGATCACTTCCGTTACTTCTTTTCCATGATCGGTCACAACGATTGCCAGCTTTCCTGCGTTGATGCCGTACATTACTTTATCCACGGCCAATGCAAAGATAAAGTTAATGATCATTCCATAGATAATCCCGTCTACATCTTTGAAAAGAATGCCTCCGGCAAGAATAATTCCCACATCTGTTAAAAATGCGATTCTTCCAAGCGGGAGATACGGCTTCAAAGCTTTCACCGCCATAATAATAAAATCCGCCCCTCCCGTAGAAGAGTTCGCCATGTAAATAATAGCATAACCGAAACCGCCGAAAACACCGGTGCAGATTGCTGCCAATAACCGGCTGCCCTGGTAAACCGGAAGCAGTGGTCCAATGAAATCAATCATCAGTGAAGAAATAACCATACAGCGCAAAGACCGAAAGAAAAATCCCTTCCCCAACAAGCGGTAGCAGATCAGTGCAACAGGTATGTTCAGTACGATGGTTGTCGCACCTACCGGCAGGTCAAACAAACGGTACAGTATTATGGAAATACCGGAAAAACCAGTCATGGGAAAGTTTGCATGCAGCGCAAAATTATAGATGCCTATGGCGATCAAAAGACTTCCCAAAAGTTCGATCCCTATCGTTTTGAATGTTGATTTGTTAAATATTTTCTCTCTCATTTCAGAAACCCTCCTTAAAGTTCTATTCCCGGAACCCTGAATCCTGGCGTAACAGCCAACCATTGCCCTATCCGGTCACAATCTACAGCGCAAATGCTGTAGTTTCCTGCTAGTGCCTCCATTCAGTCAGAAACTATAGGTTTCTGGCCGGATGGAGCACTAGATAGAGTCCTGGAAATATTATGAATTTACAACGAAAAAAAGCCACTGCGAAATATAATAATATAATTCGCAATGGCTCTTGTCTCTTACACAATATCATAGGATTTCGCTTCTGTCAACACCAAAACCCAATCTCCATGCCCCTCTCCTTTAAACGGAGGATAAAATTCCATTTCCTTTTGATTGATCAATTGTCCTGCAAAACTGTATACCCCGGTTTCCGGGTCCATCCAGTATGCATCTAAAATTTTAGGATGGGAAGAGAGCTCCAGCGTAAAAGGCTGCCCCAGATAAGCATAGCAGATCATAAAATCTTTTCCGGCAAATACGCTTACTCTTTCGTATTTTTCTCCCTGAACGGATACCAGCAGATGATCCGACGGAAGGCCATTTTGATAATCTACCCGTTCCATCAGATTTTTTAAATGCATCATCTGGGAGGAGCCTGCGTTGTGTATTGCTTCTTTCCACTCCTGCTTTACCCCAAATGCTCCTTCTCCATCTCGCCTGTTATAAAACTGCATGATGCTGTTATCCCCGTAAGTGTGCCCCATGGCACCTTCTAATACGGACCAGTAAGCATACCGGCGGACATCCCATGACTGCCAGTATCCCTGTGTCTTATCGTGTAAGCCCTGCAATACCTGCTCATAAGACGGCTCTCCATCTACGGTTGGTTTCATAGGAAGCATGCCGTGGTCACGCTTTACATATTTCCAATTGTCTTCTCCGTAATTATCGGGATTTTTGCCATTGTCATCCCAGGATTGCATAACAAGCTGGTCATATCTGCGGTGTCCCGACTGGAACATATTAAAATCCAGCCAATCTTCATTATGGAACCAAATAGAGGAGGAAGTCCTTCCGAAAGGATGAAAACCAACAAGCTGTCCCTTACATCCTTCTTTTAACCTGGAGCCAATCCGCCGGAATACCTCCGGTGCTGCATCTCCTTTTACATCGCCTCCCGCCAGCCAGATAATATTCGGTCTGCTTCCAAACCGCTCTATTAAAAAGTCCAGGTAGGCATCTGCATTTTCCAGGTTCAGATAACCTCGTGCCACATTTCCTCCCCAAGCCGGGAGCAGTGCCATATACAGTCCCAGTTTTTCCGCCATATCTACCATTGCTTCCGTTCTTGTCCAGTAATTTCCTACCAGATCACAGGCAGCAAAATCTTCATCCACGAGCGCATTGCAGCCGTCTATATTTTTCTGGGGCCACTCATGAATCAGCGTGGACTGGATAACATTATATCCTTTTTCCTTTCGGTTTCGCAGATATTCACATGCTTCTTTCTCCGTTAAGTGGCTGAACATCAGCCATGCAGTATCCCCCAGCCAAAAGAAAGGCGTCTCTCCATTTACCAGATATCTGCCATTACTGCTTACACATAAGGGCCCCTTTTCCCAGGGCTTCTTCGTATCAATCATCACTTTTCTCCTGCTTTTTTATTATAGATTTTTATATTTTCTTTTATTTTCTTTTATCTTCTTTTTGATCTTTATACTTATCTTCGTATTAATATGATTAATCTGATTTATCTGTTTTATCTAATTCATCTGAATTTATTTGATTTACCTACTTTATCTAATTCATCTGAATTTATTTGATTTACCTACTTAATCTAATTCAATCTGGTTTAATCTGATTTTACCTACTTTATCTAATTCAATCTGGTTTAATCTGATTTACCTACTTTGTCTAATTCAATCTGGTTTAATCTGATTTTTCTACTTTATCTAATTCAATCTGATTTAACTACTTTATCTGATTAAAATTATATCAGACAACTTCCATAAGTTCTAATAATTTTGTTAGTTATCCGCCACTATTTCCGTTATAATTATATTTAAATAAAAGAACACAACCCGATTTGCCGCGGTCTGTTCCACTGGCATTCCGGTTAATCATTGTTATAACAATATTTTGACAAGACATAGGAGGCTGCTATGTATATTATGAGTTACTCAAAGGATGAGACACAGGCTCTCTATCTGGCCTCCAGTGAAGATATGTTTCACTGGAATGATTTGAATGACGGGGCTCCGCTTCTGGATCTGAGAGATCAGGGCAAAATTATCCGTGACCCTTACTGGTTTACCGATGACCAGGGGCTGTTTCATGTATTGTTTACGGACAACTGGAACAGCACTACCATTGGACATGCCGTATCCCGGGATCTCCAGCGCTTTGAAATAAAGAGCTTTATTCCTGTCATGGGTGATAACAGCGATGTTGCCAATTGCTGGGCTCCCGAAGTATTTATAGACCAGGAAACCAAAGAATACGTGCTGATCTGGTCTTCCAGCTTTTATTCCGGAAATACGGACAAACGGATCTCTAACCGGATTTACAGCTGCCGGACCGTGGATTTTAACATTTTCAGCAAGCCCCGTAAATTTTTCGATCCCGGTCATCAGGTCATTGACGCTACGGTTTCCTTCAAAGATGGTATCTATTATATGGCATTTAAAGACGAACGGGGACATAACAGCCCCGACTCTCCCTATTGTGCCATTCGTACCGCTATCTCTACCAAAGCCAATGGTCCTTATTACAACATATCAGCCCTGCTGACCCCCTGGCGCAGCGAAGGCCCCATCCTGGTTCAGCAGGAATCTGATTTTTATATGTTCTATGATTCTTTTGGTGATCAATGCTACCGGGGTATCAAAAGCAGCGACTTTGAACACTGGACTGATATTTCTGCACACATGGAATTTCCCCGTGACTGCAAACACGTGTGCATCCGGGAGTATATACGGTAGACAGATTTAAGACCCCCTGGGGATCATACGCCGGATGGAGTACTATCCCCTTGCCAGGCAATCTTTTTGTCTGTTATTTTTATACATACTTGGCGTTACCCGGTAAGTCTCTTTAAACTGCTTGGAAAAATAGGAAAAATTGAAATATCCTGTTTCAGCCGCCACTGCCCCTACCGGAAGATTGGTACTGTCAAACAGTCTCTTTGCCTCTTTCAGGCGCAGCATATTAATAAACTGGTTCAGAGATATCCCATTTTCCCTTTTAAATATATGAGAAAGATAGGTAGGATTGAAATAGAGGGCTGCCGCTATGTCATCTCTATTAAAATCTTCTGAAAGATGCTCCATAACATATACTTCTACCTGTTTTATCATTGCAGCATTCATCTATCCAATACGCTCCATAATATCCGAAACTTTAACCGGGTTACCGGTCTTCATAGCTTCTTCCATAGCAGCCATGACCGCCAGAGTATGTATTCCCTCCTGTAAATCGGGCTTCGGTGTAATCCCCCGGTTCATGTCTGTAGCGAAATGTTCCATATAATTCTGATACTCTCCGGCATGATGGCTTTCATTTTCAAACCGGAAATAATATCCATGAGTTTCCGGGAACTCCTGTAATTGGGCTGTTTTTTGAACCGGCTCAAAATTCGTGTAATATTTAAGCTTCGGGTAGCCTGCCCGGCTGATTCCCTTAGACCCACGGATGGTGCAGCTGATA
>NZ_JAWYAJ010000013.1:0-4337 GCF_034124845.1 Robinsoniella sp. | reverse complement strand
GATTGCTCTACGGCACTTCCGAGGGTGGGTGTAGCATAAGCACCGGTGACGCTGGCAAATCTTCCGTCTTTATTTTTTAAGATAAACTTCAATGTATCCGGAACTTCAAGCCCATATGCTCTGGTATTCTCACTGACTACGCCCAAACCATACACCTCTTCGATTTCCGGAAGATACCAGACTGCAAGATCTACCGCATGTATCATAAAATTATACATCCAGGAAAATCCCTGCTGATGGCTCCAGGCACGTTCCAGAAACCATCTGGAGTCACTGATATAATGGGTTTCTATTGTCTCCAGTTCCCCGTGCCTCCCAGCCTCGTAATCCCTTCTCTGCCGCAGTGCCGGCTCAAAATATCTGGAACTCTGCCCCACAAATACAGCCTTCTTTGTCTCTTTTTGTACCCGTACCAGTTCTTTTGCTTCATCCAGGTTAATCATCAAAGGCTTGGTACATATTACATGCTTTCCGGCTAACAGCGCCATTTTAATATGTCTGGCATGGAGCTGGTCCGGCGTATAGATTCCGATAACATCAATCTTCGGATCCTTTAGCATCTCTTCGTAGCTGGTAGTGTATTTATTTAGTCCAAATTCTTCACAGCGTTCTTTACATAGCCCTTCATTTAAATCACAGATATTCCCCAGCTCCCACATCCGGCTGTTTAATACCGCTGATATCACACTTCTGCCTTCACCTAATCCTAAGACTCCCATTGTAAATATATGATCCATGTTCCAACCCTCCTGTTTTTTCTTAGCATAACAAAACGGATGGATAATTGCTTGTAACATGTTTCAAAATTCTTGTACTATCTTTGGATTTATACAAATTCACTTTTAATCTACTTTCACCACATAAGTATTCGTTTTTATCTGAATGAATTTTAATCGAATGATATTGAACCAATACTGAGATCTGATTGTATTTTTGATTATAGGGCTACGGCTGCTTCCATTTGTTACATTATTTGTTCTTTTAATGCAGTTTTGAATTTTACTGTTTTGATAATTTTCTCCTTAATTAAAATAAGCCCATAACTGCGGTTAATCAGTTACAGGCTTGTTATTAAGTATTTAATATTCTTTTATTATATTTGTTAATTTGTTATTTTTGAACAATAAACTTCTTTACCTTTAGGGTATACCGCTCACCATACACTTGATCCACTACATATGATTCTAATGATAATGTTTTTCCGACATACTTTTTCAAATCAAGATTTTTTAATATAAATTTTCCATTATTGTCCGATTTTACTGTTTGTATTCTTTTTTTGTTTGAGTCCCTAAGCACAATATTCGATTTCTTATTTGCCTTTCCAATAATATTTTTAGTATTCTTATTAATTCCATTAAATGTCTTTGGTTTAACTATATTTATAGTTCTTACAAGGTTTTGAAGCTTAATGTGACTTTTAAACCAATTATCATTTCTCAACCAACCATCTGGCAACTTTTTTGTAAATTCTTTTTTGCTTATTTTATTATATTTAAAATTAGCATCCATTAAATTTATATGTTGTTTAAGATTTGGTAATTCTTTTACTCTGTTCAATTGTACATAAATTGACTCTAAATTTGTTAAATTTTCAAGGTCTTTAAGGCTTACTATTTTATTCCCATCTGCAGCAAGATGTTTTAAATTATACAAATGTTTGATTGTCTTTATGTTTTTAATTTCATTAAAGCTAAAATCTAACACCTTTAGTTTATTTAACTTTTCTATCCCAGATAGCGATGAAATTTTATTATAAGATACATCTAAAGAAACAAGATTTTTAAGCTTTCCTATTCCTTTTAGGTTTCTTATTTTTTTAGAATTATTATAATTACTTGCATCTAGCTTTTTTATTTTCAATGCTTCTTTTTCAGTAAATGTGTCAAATCCATATTTGTTAAGTTTACGTAAAATAATTTGATATAAGATTTTATCTGGTATACCAGTATTATCATTACAAATTACTTTGCTATTAGAAGCCATAGTATTATTTACTGGAAGCATTGCCATAACCAGCACTAGGATGATTGAAGATATAAATATTTTTAGCTTTTTATTCATAATTTTACCCCCTATTTAATTTAATTAATATGATGCTTTTTTCATAAGATTTATGTCAAATAGTTTTAATTTATCGACACTCCCAGCATTACCCAGAATGTAATCATATAATTTTTTCTTGGCAAAAGTACCATCATACTTAGCTAAAGCTAATGCATAATCTCCAAAATTTCCGATTGTTCCCTTTGCGAGATTTCCCATGCTTAAAGTTACAGCTTCTTTTGCAACTTTATGTCGGTTAGGACATGTCTTTGGTGAATCAGCTCCTGTCTTGTTACCTTTAACATGTTTAATTGCAACACCTAATTTATTACTATTTCTATATTTAGTAACATGGGCAAATGAATCAGTCAAAAGATGGATAGCACTCCCCCACAAAAAATATTTTCTATTTTCTTTTGTATTACCATATTTAGATAATAGCGTACTCCAAGATTGATCTCCAAATTGTGTTTTGCTAATCTTTGACTTAATCTTATTAAATATCCTTTTATCCAGTCCTTTTATTAATTTATAGTTTGTAAACTTAGATGTATCTCCTCCTTTTAAAGCTATTCTTGTCAAGAATTCATAACACGATACATAATTAACAGGAATTTCTGGAGTACCTTTAATTCTATAACCTCCATGATATTCCGGAAAAGCACCATATCCATATAAATTTGCTTCTCCTGTATCAGGATAGATTGCTCCTGCCTTTATAACAGCTATAATCTTTGCATTTAATTTGAAATCATCAATAAAGTTTCCATGAACTTTCACTGTCCATCTACCTTCTACATATGCCTCATCATCATTGATTTCTTCAAATGTGTCTGCACATTCAGCATTGGCAGGTATAAAATCTTCATTTTTCCTACCTGTATCCTTAAAGTTTTCAGCAAACGTATCATACATACTCATTGCATAATCTGCGTCAATAAGCCCACATTCATCCGAATTTGAAATATTTTTAGATGTCGAGTCTATCAATTGACGAATAAACTCATGGGATTTTGATAAATCTTTTTCCCATAATAATGAAGCTACTCCTACCACATGAGGAACTGCAATACTTGTACCATGAGTTACAACTGATCCTCCAAAGAATGAAGCTGTTTGGATTTTTTCACCCGGAGCTGCAATATCTAATTCTTTTCCAGTATTGCTGAATGAACTTATCTCTGCTTCGGCATTAGTAGATGCTACTGCCATTACTTCTTTAAATGCTGCTGGATATTCTACTTTAGCGGCATTATTTCCAGATGCTCCAACCATTAATATACCTGCAGCATATGCATCTTCTACAGCTTTTTTCATAGCATTTGAATATGAAGAAGTCCCGAAACTCATGTTTATGATATTTACGTCGTTATCAATACACCAATAAATTCCTTTTATTATTCTACTTAATGGTGCTTTATTTTCACCGTCTAAGACTTTTACCGAATATAAATCTACATTTGAATTAACGCCCTTAATTCCACCTTCTCCATCTGCACAAATAATACTGGCAATCCCTGTACCATGCCCCGTAAGGTCTTGATAAATAGGCAAGACATACTCTTCATCCTCTACTAAATTAGTCCAATCTGCAAGTTCAATTCCGTTTACCTCATCAACCCCCGAATCTAATAGAGCGACTTTTACCTTCCGTACACTTCTTGCATTTGGATAAAAATCATCTGCATTAATTGCCTGTAGGTTCCAACCAGCTTCGACCTCAGTTTCACTTGCATTATTTCTTTCCTCTAATAATTTTTCAAATACTTCACTCTTTTTTGCTGCCTCGATATCCTCTGTTTCAGGTTCTTCGGTTTCTTCCTGCGTAAGATTCTCTGTATTTTCAATCGTTTCTGTGCTCACTGTTGACTTTTCTATAATTTCTGTCTCTTCCGTTACTTCTGTTTCCGCTGTTACTGTTTGGCTTTCTTCCTCACTTTCCGTGAGAACTGTTTCTGCTTCTTTTCTTTCCGTGATAACCTCATCTTCCAATGAATTTGCAGAAATTATGATATCCTCTTCCACTATCAGACCACCATTTTGCTTTAATACTTCAGCTTCTTCTGGTGATAATTCCATCACCGCAATATTATTATTCGCTAATTCTGGATCTTCTTCTGAAATACTAATTGATGCTTTGCTTGTGAATGCGTTAAATTCTTTTGAATTATCTGCCATAACGATAAAGCTTTTCGTATCTGTGTCGGTTTTATTATCCGCATTTGCTATAATCAGGTTATTGCTGCCAACCAACTGACACATCATTGCGAATACCAAACAGCTACTTACTA
>NZ_JAWYAJ010000012.1:0-18173 GCF_034124845.1 Robinsoniella sp. | reverse complement strand
GAAAATTTGTTGACGAACTTCAAAGCCAGGGCTGCAGTATCATCTTTTATGTGGAATATGTCCCGGTAGAAAAAGGAACGGAATCTCTTGTCTTAACTGATGACGATCTAAACCAGTTACAGGCAGATGTACAGGATTTAAAAGCAGCTTGCGAAAAAATGATTATTTTATCATTTCCGGGGGATGAAGCAGCCATGGGGGGTTGTCTTGCAGCGGGACGGGGATTTTTCCATATTAATCCGACAGGCGGCGCAGAACCATGTCCTTTTTCACCATATTCACAGTTAAACCTGACCCAGGCCTCTCTCTTAGAAGTTCTGCAGTCAGATTTCTTTGAAAAAGTAAGGGCTATTGAAGAAAGAGCAGACATCCATCAAGGGGGATGTACGCTGTTTGCCTGCCGACAGGAAGTGGAAAATATTTAAAGACTTGAAGTGAAGCATATGGATCATATTGACACAAAAAGAATAAGCATATAATCGGCAAATAATTATATGCTTATTCTTTCATTTTACATTTTAGGATTGATCTATTTATACATCCTGTTCTGTCAGATACACCTAATTGTCTATAACGTTTGTTTCCCCCATATAGACACAGGATGTTTTCATAGCTAATATAATCATGGCATTATGACTGTTTCACATTTATAATACCGCTGGTTTTCAGGCAATTCCTTATCTCTGTACACGTCCTGATCCGTCTCCGCCTGCAAGTTTCATCACTTCATCAACGGATACCTGATTGAAGTCGCCTTCAATGCTGTGCTTCAGACAGCTTGCCGCAACTGCAAACTCAATGGACTGCTGGGGTGCAAAGTCATTTAAGCATGCGTATATTAATCCGCCGCCGAAGGAATCCCCTCCACCTACACGGTCTACGATATGCATGAGATAGCTCTTGCTGAAATAGAAATCACTTCCGTCATAAAGCATGGCCGCCCAGTTGTTGTCATTTGCAGAAATGGAGCCGCGAAGGGTAATTGCCACTTTAGAGAATCCAAATCTTTCAGCCAGCTGTTTGGCAACATCTTTATATCCCTCATGGTTTACTTTTCCGGAAGTTACATCTGTATTTGCTGCTTTGATCCCGAATACATCACTGGCATCTTCCTCATTGGCAATACATACATCCACGTATTTACATAGTTCACCCATTACCTGACCCGCTTTTTCTTTTGACCAAAGCTTGTTACGGTAATTCAAATCACAGCTTACGGTAATCCCTTTTTCCTTTGCTTTTTTGCAGGCATTCAGACAGATTTCTGTTACGTTGTCTCCTAATGCAGGCGTAATTCCGGTAAAATGGAACCAATTCGCTCCTTCAAAAATCTGATCCCAGTCAAAATCCGCAGTGGTTGCTGCTGCTATGGAAGAACCGGCACGGTCATAAATTACTTTACTTGGTCTCTGGCTTGCACCTTTTTCCAGAAAATAGATGCCCACGCGGTCTCCGCCTCTTGTGATATAAGAAGTGTCCACTCCAAATCTGCGAAGAGAATTCACTCCCGCCTGGCCAATTTCGTGTTTGGGAAGCTTGGTTACAAAAGCTGCGTCCAGTCCATAATTCGCCAGGGAAACAGCTACATTTGCTTCTCCTCCGCCATAAGTCGCACCATAATTTTCAGCCTGCACAAACCGGTAATATCCTTCCGGTGCCAGTCTCAGCATAATTTCTCCAAATGTTATTACTTTCTTGCTCATATTTTATTTCCTCCGTAAATTTAATCTGAATAGTAAACCTGTATGGATAACGTGTTTGAAAAATCCAATATTAGGGTTCGCAAAAATCTATGGATTTGCTCTTATTTTCTCACTAAATGTACTGCAAATCCGCCAAACTCGCCTTCTAAATAAATCGCGATCAAGTTTCCTTTTTCATCACGTTTTGCTGATTCTTCATTGAAGATAACGCCCTGTTTGCCCAAATGGTAAACTGCTCTGTCGATGTAATTGGTTTTGACTGCGATATGCCCGTTGGTACCATAGCTTGGTGTATTCATCACTTCCACTGCACTGCCGGCAAAGACAGAAGAATTGCCAGCTTTTTTTGCAAATCCAAAGATCTGCTCAAATGAAGCTGCTGTGTTCACCGCTTCATCTTGATCAGCAGCATTGATCCCAACATGCGCCAGTTCAAAACCAAGCATTGCGGTCACTGCTTCTTTCGTCATATCTCTTATTTTATCAAATTCCCCTGCTGTGATCATATCTTTGCTTACCATCCAGCTGCCGCCGCAGGCAATAATCTTGGGGAAGTTTAAGTAATCTATCAGATTCTTTGCATTAATGCCGCCTGTTGGCATGAACTTCATATTTACATAAGGGGCAGCCATAGCTTTGATTTTGGCAAGACCGCCGGACGCCTCTGCTGGGAAAAATTTAACGACTTCCAGACCTAACTCAATGGCCTGCTCAATATCGGTAGGACTTGAGGTTCCCGGTGTAATGGGAATGTTTTTATCCACACAGTATTTTACTACTTTTGGATTCAATCCCGGGCTTACGATAAATTTCGCACCTGCTGCAACTGCACGGTCTACCTGCTCCGTAGTCAGCACGGTTCCCGCTCCTACCAGCATTTCCGGAAATTCCTGTGCCATTATACGGATAGACTCCTCTGCTGCTGCTGTACGGAATGTCACTTCCGCACATGGAAGTCCTCCTTCGCAGAGTGCCTGTGCCAGTGGTTTTGCATCTTTTGCGTCATCTAATGCGATTACCGGTACAATTCCCATTTTGGAAATCTCTTTTAAAATTTCATTCATGATTTAAATCCTCCTCATTATAGATCTTAATTTGTATTTTGTTTTACGCTTTGATTTGCGCTTTGTACTACGCATTGTTTTGTGCTTTGTTTTTTGCTTCGTATTATGCTTTATTTTGCGCTTTGCTTTGTGCTTCGTATTATGCTTTATTTTGCGCGTTGCACTACGCTATGTTTTGCGCTTTGTTTTGTGCTTCATTTTATTCTTTGTTCTGTGCTTTGTTATACGCTTTGTTTTATGCTACATTTTACGCTTTTTTTGCTCTTTACTTTACACTTTGTAATACGCTTCATTCTGCGTTTGCCTTACGAGTAATTTCATATTGTGAAACTATGTTTTGAATTACGATACCTTTAATTGCATTATAGGTAGAAACGCAGAAAATGTCAATAGGGAATTTATACTTTTTTTCAAATCCTGTCCGTCTCATGTCAATGCATTTTATATCAAAAAGAACAACCTCTACTTCCAGTATTTAACTGTTACGTGAGGTTGTTCTGCATATGGTAAAAACTTATTAGATTCTTTACAACTTTGTCAGGATTTTTTAAGAATTACATCCAGTGATTCTTAACATTTATGATATATTCTATATTTAATAAATAACATTCACATATTCTGGCTTAAAAAACAAAAGCTACTATAATAAGTCAAGACTTTACAGAAACTGATCGGACATATATTAACATAAGAATACATTGCATTTGTAAGAATAAATAGAAACGAAACAAGGAGATCCGCTATGGCTGAAAAATTAAAGAATCACATTCCCCTTATAACAAATATGATAACCGTGCTGACCGTTGTCCTCTGTATCATATTTGCGGTATATGGGTACCGCGCAGGCATTTTTGAATCAAAAGAATCTCTGACTGCTTTTATAAAGGGTCTTGGCTTGTGGGGACCGCTTGTATTTATGTTTATTCAGGCATTACAGGTGGTAATACCTGTTCTTCCCGGATTCGTAACCTGTATTGTAGGCGCCCTGGTATTCGGGCCTGTTATGGGATTCGTTTATAGCTATATCGGCATGTGCATCGGTTCCATCCTTGCTTTTATCATTGCCCGCAGATACGGAATTGACTTTGTCAAGAAATTTGTAAGTGATAAAACATACGATAAATACGCATCCTGGCTGGAGAAAGGAAAGAAATTCGATATCTTTTTCATGCTTGCTATATTCCTTCCGGCTGCTCCAGATGATCTCCTCTGTTTTATCGCCGGGCTCACCCGGATGCACTGGAAGAAATTTACAACGATTATCCTTCTTGGAAAGCCCTGGGTGATCGCCGCCTACAGTATCGGAACCGCCGGCATGATCCATGCAATCCATTTTTTCTAAAATGAATACGTTAGTCAAGATATCTTTTTAACTTCTACCCGTGGCAGTATCTCCTGCATATCTTTTTCCAGAAAGCTTCCGGTCTTCATGGTTAAAGCATTTGCAGCGGATACTGCCACTGCATATCTGAGCATCTCTTCGGAATCATAACCTCTGAATAGTCCCACGGCAAATGCCGCTGTCATAGAGTCCCCGCATCCCACCGTATTCACAACTTCCAGTTTCGGGGGTTTTCCGTGGTAGACACCTTCTTTGGTAACTAACAGTGCCCCCTCACTGCCAAGAGAAACCACTACCATTGGTATTCCCATTTCCCGAAGCTTTCTGGCACCGGCAATAATCTCTTCTCTGTTTGTGACCGGCACTCCCAGCAATGCTTCAATTTCGTCGTCATTGGGTTTGATCATGGTGGGACACGACTTAATGCTTTCTTCCAATAGCTTTCCGCTTGTATCCAAGATTACCTTATGTCCCGCTGCCTTTACCATATCAATCAGCTTTCCATAAATGCTGATCCCTACCCCTTTTGGGACACTTCCTGAAATGGTAACAACCTCACTTTTCTCTGCTATCTCCTTAAACTGGCATAGAAAAGCTTCTGCTTCAGAAGGTTTTATGGGCTCACCCGGTTCCAGGAATTCCGTAGAACTTCCATCTGCCGCCAGAACATTGATACAGCTTCTGGTCTCCCCTTTTACATGGACAAACTGGCTTTTTACCTGGCATCCCTCCAGCAATTCTTCCACATATGCACCATTGTGACCGCCTACAAAACCGGTTGCAAGCACTTCTTCTTTGCAAAGACTTGCTACCTTAGCTACGTTTAATCCTTTCCCGCCTGCCGTATTGGAGCAGGTTTTTACACGCATAACTTCTCCCTTTTTCAATTCATCTACCACATAAGCTTTATCAACTGCTACATTCAGTGTCACTGTTGTGATCATATTTTCCTCCTGTTCCGTGCAGCCGGATATCCCTGCCTCACTGATCATTTTTCCTATAAGAAAGGCTGTGCACATAGCCACAGCCTTTCTGTTTCCTATTTGATATATCGTGCAGCTGCCAGAAAGCAGTATTCAAACACGCTCTAAGCTTCGCTGTCAATCAAAATTTTTCCCTTCACCGCACCTGGTGTCTTAAACATTTCAAAAGCATCTCCGATCTGACTGAGCCCCAGCTTCTTGTAAATAAAAGAATCGTCGAATTTTAACTGACCCGTTTTGAAATAATGTGCCGTCAGTTCCCATTCTTTCCCCGGGAATGGTGCACTGTAGGACATCCAGGAGCCGGTAAGCTTAAATTCTTTCCGGTTCATATTCTCCCACTCACTCACCGTAAAGGATAATTCTTTGGTAGGGGTACCGATGAAGCACACCTCTGCTTTATTTGCTGCCAGCTGGAATGCCATTTTCATAGTAATGGTATTTCCTGCTGTTTCATATACAAAGTCATATCCCTTACCGTCGGTCAGTGCCATTGCCTGCTGTATGTAATCTTCTTCCAGCGTATTGATTACTGCATCCGCGCCTAAACGGGTTCCCAGTTCCAAGCGCTCTTTTGCGATATCGAATACCACTACCTTTGCAGCACCAAATATCTTGGCCCACTGCATGGTCAGCATCCCGATTGTTCCGCCGCCCAGAATTGCCACGGTTTTCCCGCCTGTATAATCACAGCGCTGTAAACCGTGAAGTGCTACGGTAGCCGGTTCAAAAAATGCGCCCTGCTCAAAGCTTACCTCATCTTCAAATTTAACCGCATTTTTTTCCGGTACAACTACGTACTGGGCAAAGCTGCCGTATTCTCTGGAACCGATAAAGCTGTAGTGTTTGCACAGTGAATAATTCCCCTTCTGGCAGTCTTCACACTTCATACATGGAACAAGGGGGACACCTGCTACCCGGTCACCCGGCTTTAAAGAAGTGACTCCGTCACCGATCTCTTCAACTGTTCCGGAAAATTCATGTCCCAGCACATTCGGGAAGAAATGACATGCATCTCCATTTACTCTTGGCACATCTGAACCGCAGATACCGGTATATTTTACTTTTATCAGTACTTTTCCCGGTCCTGCTGATGGTTTCTCAATATCATCATAACGAATATCATTTTTGGCATATACAACTCCTGCTTTCATGATTCAAACCCCTGGAGCGTGTTTGAAAATTGCTTTCTGGCAGCTGTGCGTCCCACTTTGTGGGAGATTTGTCCCGGATGAAGGGCGCGTAGCGGGCTACGTAACCTGAATTAGGTGCAAATATGCCGCTAAGTGGGGCATGCACAGATGGCAGGAATGAATTTTCAAATAAGCTCCAGAGCCACTTTTAAACAGACTGAAAAATATTCTGTGGCATTTCCCTTCTCCTTATATTTTTCCCAGCCATTTATTAAATTTTCTGTTTATTTTGTTTTTGTCTTTTTAGTCTTCTTTTTATATACTTTTTTATATACTTTTTTGTATCTAAGTGTCTGTTTTTATCTGATTTTCGTATGCTTATTTTGCTTTCCCGTCACTGTGGCATACTTTTATACGGTTCATTACAAGTTGTTTTACATTTTCACGTCCTGCTGCACCATACTTTTTCGGATCAAAGGTATCCGGCGCATCAGCCAGCACTTTTTTCACACCATCTGTATATGCGATCCGAAGTTCCGTAGCGAAATTTACTTTACAGATACCGCGCTTAATACTCTCCTGTACAGCCTCATCGGATAATCCGGATGCTCCGTGCAGTACCAGCGGAATTGATACCAGCTTACGGATTTCGCTTAAGCGGTCCAGATCCAGCTTTGGAATTCCGGAATAAACTCCGTGAGCCGTTCCGATTGCCACAGCCAGAGAACCGACACCGGTTTGCTCCACGAATTCTTTTGCTTCTTCCGGTACGGTATATCCGCCGGCTCCGCCGTCCAGATCATCTTCTTTTCCACCCACTTTTCCAAGTTCTGCCTCAACCGGCACATCGGATGGTGCACAGGCATCCACTACCCGTTTTGTAAGCGCAATATTTTCTTCGAAAACACTGTGGGAACCATCGATCATGATAGAGGTATATCCGGTGCGAAGTGCCTGCATTGCCAGTTCAAAACTGCTTCCATGATCCAGATGCATACATACCGGTACACTTGCCTTTTTTGCAATTGCCGCTACATTGGCAAGATATGCGTCAAGGCTTGCGTATTTAACGGTTGATGGTGTTGTCTGTATCATTACCGGAGCATTTAATTCCTCAGCGGCAGCAACAATTGCCTGCACCATTTCCATATTTTCCGCATTGAACGCCCCTACTGCATACCCTCCAGCCTGAGCATCTAACAACATCTGCTTACTTGTAACTAATGGCATAATTTCCTCCTATTCTGCGCCTTATCTGCGCGTGCCAACCGGATTCCTCATCTTAGAGCGTGTTTGCAAATCATTCCCTCCATCTGTCAGAAAGCATTATATACACTCCAGAACCTTCTCTAACGTATTTTACTTTTATAGGAATCACCGTAAAAATTCATGTTTAATAAATGTCTGAATTATGTTCGTTATGTTTATATCCTAATATAATCACAGACGTGTGTATTTGTCAAGTAAATTTTGTTTCATATTATGTTATTTTTTTTCGCATTCAAACATATTTCTGTTTGTTTTTCAATATTTATTCCTTTGCATTTCTGGATTTTCAATGTTTTTGTTTGATTTTTTTCGATTTCAAACATAAATACCTGGAATACCCTTGTATTTTCATTTGTCTCATATTATAATATTTAAAGACACGAACCTGTACTCTATCCAGCCAAAAACTACCGCGACAGTGCTGATTATTTTGTCAGTCTGCAAGGCGGAAAACAGGCTCATTTACATCGAATCAAAAGAGAGGAATTTAAGCCCCTATGAAAAATAAACGAACTGACCAGATCCTGGAATACATGCGTCTTCACGACGGCACTGCCAGCGTATTAGAACTGTGTACGGAATTTCATGTGTCCGATATGACGATTCGAAGAGATCTCCAGGCACTGGAAGATGATAAAAAAGTAATCCGCCATCACGGCGGCGCCACTCTGGTACAGGCATCCGCTTCCTTAATTAGTGATGCCCCCTTCCAGACCAGGCTGAATAACAATCATGATCTGAAAATGGCACTGGGACATGCCGCATCCGGGTATCTGCACAGCGCCAGCCTCGGAAGTGGATGCAGCTCTGTCTATATTGCATCCGGCACCACCCTGTACTGTATGGCACTGCAGATGAACTTTTCCTTGGACACCGCTACATTAGTAACCGATAATGTAAGTGTCTCCCAGGTATTGGCTAACCACCCGGATTATACGGTCATTTCAATCGGAGGCCAGCTGATTCTCCCCTCCCTCAATGCGGTGGGACATGTTGCAGAAAATATGATCCGCAGTTTTTCTTTTGACTATGCCTTTATCGGCGCCGCCACGATTGATGAAAACGGGATCATCTATAACTATAATTATATTGAAGCCGGTACTTTTACTGCGGTACTGGAATCTTCCAGACATATCGTGGTAGTTGCCGATTCTACAAAGTTTTTGAAAAAGAGCTTTGTACAGCTAACCCGGTTAAGAGAAGGCTTTACCCTTATCACCGATTCCGGCATTTCCAAAGAACTGCTGGAAACACTGCAGAATAACGGCGTACAGGTTCTGATCGTGGAAGCGCCTTCTGATTGATAACGTTTAGCTGCCTGATTGCAGTGAAAGGAGCCTGCCAATGAAAAAATGGTACCGACATATGGGTTTAAAATTCAAAGTCGTTCTTGCCATGACCTTTATCATCCTAATATACAGCGTCATTTTTAGCTTTGTCTCTATCCGAAATGCGCAAAATGAAATCAACAAGCAGCTGGAAGCTTCCCATATGGAGATCACCAATCAGTTCAACAACTACATTGACAATCTCCAGTCCTATCTTCTGGACATGTCTTCCACCCCCTATTTAAACCGCACCCTGCTTAATATTCTGGCTGACCGCCCGGTAAATACAGGAACGACTACAGATGCCTACCTCCATGACTTCTTATTTACTACAATTATGTCTAAGAATAACTTCAGCTTTGCCGGTGTGATAAACCAGACAAATTTAAACAGCGGATATTATATCACTACGGATACCAGCTTTGGACTTCAGAAATATGAGAAACTGGTAAAAAGCGATTCCTTTCTGGACTTTATAAAAAATGACTACGACTATGCATGTTATCCCATGCCGGCTGGTGATACTTCCATTCTGGAAAACAACGTGCAGGATAAGATACTGTATATCCGAACCATTAAAGATACCCAGGAAAGCTTTAACCTGCTGGGATATCTCCTCCTTGGAATCAATACATCCACCTTTGACGCCCAGTGTAAATCTGTGATTGACACATCCGTCAGCGGTATTACCATGACTGATTCCAAGGGGCGCCAGCTTTATCAGTATGGCATGAAAGAACCTGCCTTTTCGGAATCGGCAGGGCAGAACACGGAGATTGCATATGAAAAGTCTCAGGACATCCGTTATCTGAAATGTATCACAAAAGAGAACTCACTGGGCTGGACCATTACTTACTATACGGATTTATCCCACCAGTCAGCACCCTCTCTTTCTGCAACCATTACTTACATCATCCTGATTGCAGTTGCCGCCATCACTGTCTTTATCCTGATTGCATCCCTGATCACTTCTGCCGTCACTTCCCCGATGAAAAAGCTCCTGCACTCCATTCAGCATTTTCAGACAGGCGATTTTGATCAGCAGGTAGAAATTAAATATAACGACGAAATCGGACAGTTAACCGAAGGCTATAACCAGATGGTAAACCGTATCCGGGAGCTGATTCAGCAGAACTACGAGATCAAAATACAGGAGCAAAAGGCGCAGCTTGCCGCTCTTCAGACACAGATAAATCCTCATTTTCTATATAATACACTGGATTTACTCTACTGGAAAGCAATCGCTTATGATCAGGATGAAATAGCCGAACTGGTATATTCACTGTCCCGGTTGTTCCGCATCTCTTTAAATAAGGGAAATTCATTTATTACCTATGAAAAAGAGGCTGAATTCTTAAGCTGTTATCTGACTCTGCAGAAATCACTGATGTCTGAGCGTCTCACTTATACGTTAACGGTTCCGGATTCTATTAAGGGAACATACCTGCCCCGCTTTCTGCTGCAGCCGCTGATTGAAAATGCAATCGTCCACGGTTTAGATGATAACATGGATAATCCCCGGCTTACCGTTACCATTACCGATCATACAGAAACGGTATCTATTTCCATCCGGGACAACGGCAGGGGCATGGATCAGGCTTCTATAAACAAGCTTTTAAATGCGGATACCGCATCCGTTACGAAAGACGGTGAGTCTTCTGACAAAGGTTATGCTATTCCCAACATTCTGCATCGGCTGCAGATTTATTATGGAACAAGGATGTCATTTCAGATAGAATCCCAGGTAAATTCCGGTACCTGCATCCTGCTGGAACTTCCGGTCACAAAAACACTTCAGGAGGAAACAGATCATGTATAGCGTTATTATTGTAGAGGATCAGCAGTTTATCGCCAATACCATTGCTGCTACTATCCGTAAAAATCTCACCGATTTTCAAGTAGACGGCGTTTACGCCAACGGAAAAGAATGTCTCGACCATCTGGGCGATAATTCTCCGGACATTGTACTGACGGATATCAAAATGCCGGTTATGGACGGCCTGATGCTGTCCGAACAACTGGTGAAACGCTGCCCGAATACCAAAATTATCATTTTAACCGGTTACGATGATTTTAATTATGCCAGAACTGCCATCCGGCTCGGCATCACCAATTACCTGTTAAAACCCTGTTCCAGAGACGATCTGGCAGAAGCACTGGGCAGTGCTGCCAGGAAAATTGATCTGGAACGGCAGAATACAGCCGCGCTGAATGCTTATTATGAAAATTTCATCGGCAACCTGCCCACGCTGCGCCAGCAGGCAGTCATATCACTGTTGTTCCACTATCATGCCTGTACCAAAAACGATCTGATAAATATGCATTCCGGGCACCTATTATCCAAATGTGCCCTGTTCCTTTTGGATTTTGATTTTACCCACAGCCCGGAAAATCCTGCTGATACCGACCTGCTGTTGTTTTGCAGCAATAATATTTTAAATGAACTTCTGGAGCGCATTACAAATACTGAAATTTTTTTGTGCAATGAACAGATTTTAATCATCTTCCCTTTAGCCAACAGCACCTATGAAGAGGTTACGGATGTGCTGTCAAATGCCGCTCAACAATTAAACAGAGTTTTGAAGTCAAAAGTAACCCTATGTGAAGGCGGGATAATGGAGGATATTTTCTCCTGCAGGCAGGCATATCAGACTGCACTGTCCCGCTTAACCTCCAACTCCCCGAAAGCTTCGAATAGTTCCGGGGATATCATTCCCGGATCTGTCTCAACGCTGGAATTGCTGGAGAAGGCAACCACATATATCATGCTTCACTATTCGGAGGATCTGAGCCTGCAGGATGTGGCTGACCGTATTTTTATTTCTTATAATTATCTGTCCAGCCTGTTTTCCCAGCATCTGGGCATGAATTTTTCCGTCTACCTCACCAAAGTACGCATTGAAAAAGCCTGCGAACTGTTGAATAACCCAGGCATGCGTGTGGTAGATATTGCGGAATTGGTAGGTTATCAGAATTACCGTTATTTTAATCATGTATTTAAAAAGATGACCGGCTTCACTCCCACCGATTACCGGAGGGTAAAACTGATTGATGGTTAATAAAAAGGAAGACAGGCGTTTCATGTAAGCGCCTTGTCTTCCTTTTTGTCAATCTGTATTGTGTCAGCCATGTTGTGACATTATTCTTTTGCCGGCGTTGCCCAGACCCGTTGTGACATTGCTTTATATCAATCCTTGCAGCTAAGCGAAATCTGTTCACCCTCATAGAGCGTAACATCCAGGTATAATATCTCACCTTCCTGCCTCCAGTCACTGGCACTGCACCGATCCGCCAGTTTTCCCTGAAGCCATCCCCAGTGAAACTCCTTTATCCGGATACTGCCTTCTAAAACCTGGAATTCCATTTCACTCCCTTTACAGTAAAATCTTCCCCAGGCTCCGTCCAGGCTCCAAAATGTTTCGAATTGATCCACATCCGTTCTGGGATAAAAGCCAATCATCCCTTTTGTCATATCATAGCAAAAACCTCCATATGCCAGAAGCAGTCCATAGCTTGCCATGCTTCTCGCATAATTACTTCCGCACTCGATCTCATTGTAGGGGTTTCTCTTGCAGCCATCGTATTTATCCCGGACTGCTTTTACTACCTCATGACTCTCCTCCCACATTCCCATCTGTGCCAGATGGCAGGCAAACTGATACTCATATCCATGCATGGTTTCGCTGTTATACGTCAGTGGGATGGCAGGTCTTTTCTTTCCCTGCGGCCAGGTGCAGATCATGGTTCCGCCTTCATCATTCAGATTATAAAGCCTCCAGGGATTGGCAATCTCTCTCATGGATTTGTGATAGTTATGCCGGTATATGCTCTCCAGGGATTTTTTCGTCTGCTCTTCCTGGAAGATTTCACCCAATCCGCAGTTATTAGCATGCCACTGTCCAATGACCTGATCGATCATACAGCCTTCCCCAATCTGGTATTTGATTTCCCCGTTTTCTTCATTCCAGTAGATATCCATGGTACCATCCCCAAACAGGCAGGTCTGATCCTTAAATGTCTCCAGCACGGACTGGTCTGAAAGTACAATATCCTGGCAATAGTACCCGCCGTTGAACAAATGGCGGTCTGTCCATTCTTTGCCTTTTAAAAAGATTTCCCGGTAAAGTTCTGCCTTTTTGGAATCTCCCAGATATTTCGCCATAGCACTTGCAGCTTTTAATGCACACAGGTAAAATCCCTGCAGCCAGGAATTGGCTCCAAACAGTTCCATATCCAGGGTGTGATGCTGTCTGCCCCTGAGCACTCCGCTGCATCCCTCATCCCACAGATCTTCATTGCTTTCACTCCAGGCATATTCCAGGGCTTTTTTCACCCCTGTCCAGTTTTCTTTCAGCCATTTATCATCACCGGATATCTTCCACTCCCGATATACTTTTATAACAAATCCCATTTGTCCGTCTACACAGGCACGGAAATCTGCTGGCGGTGTTCCAAGGGGCAGCTGGAGTCTGAATCCCATACGTCCGTCTGCCGCCATACTGTATTTTAACTCCAGATCACGCATACTCCGCTCCAGTCCCGGGAACAGAAACGGCAGGGCATAGGCATAATTCCACACATGCTGGCATGATCCCTCACAGCATCCGGCATCCTCAATACATCCTTCAAACCCATAAAAAGAGCCATCTGTCAAACGCAGTACCGCTGCTGACTTTAGCGTAGACAAGTTCGATGCCACCGCATCCAGCTCTTCTTTTGGCAGGCTGGACCGAAATAAGGTATTTTTAAACAGCAGTGTACGATTTTGTAAACTGTCAAAGTTTTTCATGGCATAATCCGCGCATGCACGGGAAGATGGGAACATGGAAGCATAATAGTTTCTCCATACCGGCATATCTTCCATCCGCTTTTCGGGATGATATTTTACTTCCCAGCTTTTCACAATATTGGGATAGTACCAAGAGAGCACAAACCTGATTTTCTTTGCTTTACCAGCCGGAATATGTACGTGTGCTGCCAGGGTTCCCACGTCATGCACCACCTGCTGGTTTACCATATAATCGGCTTCATATCTTCTGTTCTTCAATTTTCCGCTGCCTGTCAGATCATTCCAGTACATTTCCACACCGTCGCTCCAGCCTCCCCGATACCAGTATTCCTGAAAGCTGGTGTCTTCACAGTCTGTGGAAATGCATAGATTTCCGAAATGGTAATCCTCTTTGTCAAATTCCCCGCAGTCTAACTTCAAATAACGAATGCCATCTTTTTCTTCATAACGGTGGCAGACCTTTTTCGTTCCCGTAGGATTGGAAACGGAAAATGCCAGCATATAATCCAAGTCATCCTCTGTAGGATTTCCAATTTCGAACTCAAAAAATGCGGCGGGAACAGAAGAGTTCCAGGCATCAGACGGAATCATGGGGTTAAATGCCGTAAGTTTAACTTCTGATGGGAAGTGTTCATCTCTATACGTAAGACACGCAACCGGGAATTCACCCTCAAACCGGACTTCTTTAAAATGTGGAAAACCTGCCATGGTGATCTGATCCGGACCAAACCCAAAACCGCTGTGAATATTTTCTGTCTTAACGCCTCCTATATAATGAGGTGCCAGATCGGCATTTAAAATTCGTGTATCCAAAACTCTGCCGTCTTTTTCGACTTTGATTGCAAAATGAGAATATCCGTTATAACTTTGTTTATTGGGCCTGCCGAATATTTCCCAGTCGATCAGCCTCCCGGTACCGGAAAGCCCTATGCTTCCGGTACCAATTCCTCCCAGAGGAAATGAAATCTGATTTGTATATTCCTTTTCATAAATCATGTTTTTATCCTTCCCTGTCTAATCATTGTAAAATCATCCTTTCACAGCACCAGCCATGATTCCTTCCGTAATTTTCTCACTGAACAGAAAATATATCAGGATGGCCGGAATTGCTACAATTGCCATGACTGCAAACTGTGCTGCCAGATCTGCCCCGTGCTCCGATGTAAATTTTGTTATTGAAAGGGGCAGTGTCTTATAGGTATCTTTACTTAAAAAGGTGGATGCCATTACATATTCATTCCAGCAGTTAATAAACGTTGTAATTCCAATGCTGGACAATGCCGGCTTTGTAAGCGGACCGATAATGGCAAAAATAGTTTTGAAGACGCCGCAGCCGTCAATCTGTGCGGATTCAATCATGGAAGTGGGGATCGTTTTTAAATACCCAGCCATGAGAAACAGCCCAAAAGGAACGTTAAATGCGATGTAAGGGATGATCATTGAAAAATAGGTGTCCCGGATGCCCATGGTCTCATAGAGGGAATAATTGGCGATTAAAGTGGTATGGGGCGGAATCATCATGCCAAGAAGCATCATCCAGAAGAAAAACTTACGCCCCCTCCATTCCATTTTCACAAATATGTAGGACATGGTCAGTACCAGAAACAGGGTTGCTGCAATGGAAACCACGCAGACTACCAGACTGTTAAACATGAATTTCGGTACATTTCCGGTAATCCAGGCTTTTGCATAATTGATCCACTGAGGCGGGTCTGGTATTTTAAAAATTCCCGAAACATAAAAGTCATTATTCTGCAAAAGTGAGAAATCAAACAAGTAGATCAGAGGATACACCTGGATTAGCGCGATGATGATAAATACAATGAATACGATTCTTGTATATGCTTTTTTCTGTTTCATCAGAGTCCCCCTAATCTGCGATATCCTGCTTCGTAAAGCGGAAAAATACAATAGTTACCAGAATACACATTACAGCAAATATGACACTGATGGCATTGGCATAACCCAGCTGGAAAGTCCTGAACCCTCTCAGATACATATAGTTTGCTACAAACTGTGTTACATTTAACGGACCTCCGTCTGTGGAAAGCATTACAATCTCCATGGTCTTAAAGGCATTGATAATCGCGGTGGCAAAGAAGACGCTGATAACCGGGAGCAGCATGGGAAGGGTGATCCGAAAGTGCAGGAAAAATCCGCTTGCTCCGTCGACTCTTGCAGCTTCAAAGACATCTTCTGGTAAGCTCTTAATTGCAACATAGTCATAAAGAAAACTCCAGCTCCACCCGATCCAGATAGCCATAATCATGACTGCCGGAAGTGCTGTCGCCGGGTCATTCAGCCAGTTCCTGGTAAGCCCATCCAGACCAAGGGTTCTCAATATGGTATTGATGACCCCAAAATCCGGGTTGTACATAAAAACCCATATTTTCACCAGTACAACGATATTGATAACCGCAGGTACGAAAAGCAGCGTCCGGAACACTTTTTCCACCTTTGGCGAAAGCTTGCGGATATTCCATGCAACCACAATTGCAATGGGATGTGAGATAAAAATATATCCCAGTGCCAGGAGGACTGCATTTCGGACAGATATCCAAAATACTTCATCCCCCATTAAATCTTTGTAATTCTGCAGTCCCACAAAAGTTCCCACATCTAATCCCGTGGCGCTGTACATGGACATTTTAATACTGCGAAACAGCGGATATAGAATTCCTCCTACGAAGAATAGAAGTCCCGGGATCAGTATGATTGTCACCGTCAGATATTTTTTTAATATTTTTTTCTTTTTTGCATTCATATTGACTCCTGTCTGATTACTTCCGGAACTTTATTTTACCTGGTTTGCTGCTGCTGCTTCGTCGGTAGCCTTCCAGAATTCATCTGTTGTTTTCTGTCCTAAGAGGAACGCCATAGTCAGATCCTTACACTCCTGTTCAAACACTGCATTCAGCCGGAACGCATATGGGTGGCTTGCCACAGCTTTAGCTCCGCTTATTGATTTCGCGGCTTCTTTTAACAGATCTGCATCTGTATCTTTTACGAACTGGTCAAACTTCTGCATTGGAATACCGATTCCATTTTCCCAGCATGCCTTCGGATAAAAATCAGGATCAAAAAATTCTTTCAGATAATTAACTGCCTCCGGTTTATATTCCGAATTTTCTGCAACCATCATACTGACTCCTTCACGTCCCATCAGACAGTCGCTGGTGTCCTTGCCATCCACAGACGGGAACGGTATGATGGCAACATTGTCACGCAGTTCCTGGGGTGTATCTTCTGATGTGGCAATGGCATTGTTCCAGGTTCCTGTATACCACATCGCTGCTTTTCCCTGTACAAACAGGTTCTTGGATGTAGCTTCATCATCGGATGTCCAGCTGTTTTGGAATAATCCCATATCTACCAGTTCCTTGTACATGTCTGCCGCTTCGGTAAACTCTTTAGTCTCTGCAAATTTTGTCTTCTGGGAAGCTGCATCCCAAATGGGATTCGGATCGCCACCTGTATAGCGGAACAGTATGTCGTTAAACATAACCGACTGGTTCCACAGATCTTTTCCATTCATGGAAATCGGTGCGATGCCTGCCTTGTTTAACTCGGTAACCGCTGTCTTTAATTCACTCATGGTAGTCGGGATTTTAATATTATTGTCTTCGAATATTTTTTTGTTTACATAGAGATACCAGTAATCTATCAGTTCCGGCAGCCCCAGTAATTTTCCGTCAACGGTTGCTCCTTCCAGTGCCCCCGGTGTAAAGTTAAAATCCTTAAAGTCCTCGGGATTTAATTCTGCAGCCAGGCCAGCATTTACATAAGGTAAAAACTCAGATGGATTGGACCATACGAAGAATACATCCGGCATACTCTTAGTGGAGCCGTAGATCTGCAGCTTTTTCTTATAGGTTTCATTATCATAGACTTCATACTCTACTTTAACATTGGGATATTTCTCTTCATAGCGCTTTTGAACATCCAGATAATATTGATGCAGGGTATCGGTGGGGTCCGGTCTTCCATGCATTACGGTGAGGGTAATTTCTTTTCCATCTGCCGAAGCTTCGGAAGCTGCCTTGCTTTCTGCTTCCGTTTTCCCGGATGTCTCCCCGGCCTTTGTCTCCCCCTGTGCTGCAGAAGTGTCTGCCCCTTTCGTTTCATCTGCTTTCTGCCCGCCGCATGCAGCCAGCGGTAAAACCATACATGCAGCCATAAATAAACTCAATAATTTCTTTTTCATATCCAATCTCTCCTTTTCCATAAACTGTACTTTTGTGTAACTATTTGAGAATTCTTCTTAAGTACCTGATATCTGAATCAGGTGTACGTCTGTTTCTTAATTACAGGATCATTTTAACATTGAAATCCCTCTTCCCATAAGTCCAAAAATTTATCATATGTCATAAATTTTATGATGTAACAGTTTCGGAATTTTATAAAAATACTTCCCTAGTACTACAACGTACAATTGCAGGTTGCAGATATACTACGAAGTCTTTACTTAGTAGGAACATAGTGAGGACATGCTGTTATAAAAAACTAAATTTGGGTTTTGCTGAGTAAAGACGCTTTGTAGATGGAGGTGGTGTACGGAAAGA
>NZ_JAWYAJ010000011.1:7861-18590 GCF_034124845.1 Robinsoniella sp. | reverse complement strand
AGACTGTTCAGTTTAAAATGGTCCATCAGACTCCGTTTGCACAAGTCATCGTCAAAATACCAGGACTCCAGAGAATATACGGTGATGCCAAGCCTGTTTTTCAGATCATCAATATCCATACCGCTGACATAAAAGGAATGATTGCAGATAATTTCTTTTGGAGAAAATTTAGTGATCTCATCCATTAATTTCCGGGCGGAATCCAGTTCGGTTACAAAATAGTCGCCGGTTGTAATGTCAGAAATGGATACGCCGTATCTGTCGGCCATATAGACGATACACATCAGATAATTATTACGGGTTTCATCCAAAGCCTGGGTATTTAAATTGGTCCCGGGAGTTACGATACGCAGAACCTCTCTTTTTACAATTCCTTTTGCCATTTTCGGGTCTTCTACCTGCTCACAGATTGCAACCTTATAGCCTTTTGCCACCAGTTTAGTTAAATATCCGTCAACAGCATGATGAGGAACGCCGCACATAGGCGCCCGCTCCTCCTGTCCACAATTTTTTCCTGTTAAAGTAATTTCCAGTTCTCTTGATGCAGTGATTGCATCCTCAAAAAACATTTCATAAAAGTCACCAAGGCGGTAAAATAAAATACAATCCTTGTATTGTTCCTTGGTAGCCATATATTGTTTCATCATTGGTGTTAGTTGTTCCACGCTTATGTTCCTCTCTATCTTAGGTACTGTCCCGAAATAACTCGCACACTTTACTGGTCTAAATCTCCGTCAGCACCCTGCAAAAATCCTCAACATAGCCCGCTATGCCTCCGGTTTTTGCAGGGCACTCCCGAAGATTTATCCTCAGTAAATTGCACAAGTTATTTCTGAACAGTTCCTTACTATTTCACCCATGTAATAAAAGCCTTTGCATTCCTTAAGATGTACATTCACGATCTTGCCAACAAGTTCATCGGTACCCGGGAAATGTACCAGAAGGTTGTTGCTTAAACGTCCGGTCATCAAGCTGCTGTCGTGGTCATTCACCTCTTCTACCAGTACCGGGAGAGTGGCGCCGGTGTATCTGGCTGTCATCTCTCTGGAAATCTCCTGCACTTCTTTTAAAAGCCTGTCAAAGCGGTCTTTTACCTGGTCTTCCGGCACCTGATCATCTTTGGCTGCTGCAGGGGTCCCGGTCCGTTTGGAATAAATAAAGGTAAATGCACTGTCAAACCGGACTTGTCTTACCACGTCCAGTGTTTCTAAAAAGTCTTCCTCTGTTTCGCCCGGAAAACCTACAATAATATCTGTGGTCAGAGAGATATCCGGTACTGCTGCACGAAGCCTGTCCACCAGATCCAGATACTGCTCTTTTGTATAGTGGCGGTTCATCTCTTTTAAAATCCTGGAACTTCCGGATTGCAGAGGCAGATGCATGTGTTTGCAGATTTTAGTTGAGTTCTTCATAGTTTCAATCAGTTCCTCTGACAGATCCTTTGGATGGGAAGTCATAAAACGGATTCGTTCAAGGCCTTCAATCTGTTCGATTTCTTTTAAAAGTCCCGCAAAGCTCATGGGCGTTTCCAGGTTCTTTCCATAGGAATTTACGTTTTGTCCCAGAAGCATGACTTCTACCACGCCATCTGCAACCAGTCGTTTGATCTCCCGGACAATATCCATGGGATTCCTGCTGCGCTCTCTTCCCCGCACATAAGGTACAATACAGTAACTGCAGAAATTGTTACATCCAAACATGATATTAATGCCCGATTTGAACGGATACTTCCGCTCGCTTGGAAGATCTTCCACGATTTTGTCCGTGTCTTTCCAGATATCAATTACCATACGGGACGAGTCGTAGCGTGTGGCAATTAACTCAGCAAATTTATAGATATTATGAGTTCCGAAAATCAGATCTACAAAGCGGTAGCTTTGTTTTAGCTTTTCTACAACCTTCGGTTCCTGCATCATACAGCCGCACAGGGCTATCAGCATGTGTGGATTTTTTTTCTTGATGCTGTTTAAGGCACCCAGTCTTCCATACACTCTCTGATTAGCATTTTCCCTGACGGTACAGGTATTGTAAATTACAAAGTCCGCGTGCTCATCTTCGATGATCTCGTATCCGATCTGCTCCAGAATACCGGTTAACTTCTCGGAGTCCCTTGCATTCATCTGACAGCCAAAGGTAACAGTGGATGCGGTTAACCTCCGGCCCAGACGTTCGCTTTGTTCCTGAACCATTTCCCGACACTTTTTTATATAGTAGTACTGGCGGAAAGGTTCTGTTACCGGGGGTTCTTTATTTAAATCTATTTTCTCTAATGCTTCTTCCAATTCTTTTTCCAAATTCATGAATCATACTCCTTGTCATTTCGTACTGGAGCCTGTGTGAAAATGCTTTTTTCAACTGCGCAATTTCCATACATGCTCAAGGCATATGAAAATATTATAACAAAAACCGACAAAAAAAGAAATCATTATTTTTTAGAATATTATTACTGTCCCGCAGCAGGATCATACAGCTGGCACAAAGCAATTTTCAAATACGCTCCAAAAATGAAAAAGGAATCTTTTTAATTTCCTCATAAGTATGGATCTGATATTCCGTATCCAGAGGGAAAACAGCTTCGTCAGCAACGGTTTCTACGGTCAGAGCCAGTTTGTGAAAAACTTCTGAGTAATAGTTTACGGAGTTACCGCCGCTGCTTGCATCCCCGAATTCATCCCCGCTGCTGCCAAGGTCATAATGGGCAAGTGATTGAAGATGCCTTGCCATCCGTTCACTTTCCTTATTATAGGAAGCCGGCATTGCACCCCGGAAATAATAAATGATCTGGCCTCTGGAGTGAAAATCTATGTACCCAACGGAATTTGGAAATTGCCTGAATACTCCGATTAAAGCTTTTGTCTCATTCTCGCTTCCGGGATAAAGCATACGTCCCTGCACACAAAATGATTTGCATGGAAAATTTCGGTTGATATCCACTCCCCTACCGTTAAATTTCCATTCTTCATAGGGGATGTCATCCATTAAAATAGTATGACGGTAGATTGGATTGCGGATGGATTGGTATCCGCATAAAGCGATTTCGTATCCGTCCGGATTCATCAGCGGCAGGAAACAGATGCTGTATGTTTCCATCAGCTTTTTCACGGGCTCCGGATTCATGCAGTAATCCTCGATTATTTTTAACATTAAGATTGGATTAACACTCTCTCTGCCGTGTATTCCGGCGCTGCAAATCAGACATTTGTCAGATGCTCCCATCTGAAGCATTGGTATTTTACGCTCATCGTGGCTGTAACCTATGATGGATAATTTGAGAAGATCAGAATATCGGCATTCCAATTCATAGATGCACTGCATGATTTCTTCATATGTATAAGTTTGATTTAAAGTTACCACATCTGCACACTCCTTCCTCTGGAGCGTGTCTGAAATTTACTTCCTGACAGCTGTACATTTCAGTGTATTCTACATTTGATCGTAAAATGGGGCGTACAGATGGCGGGAATTAATTATCAAACTCGCTCTTATCAGTATATGAAAATAAATCTGCAAATATGACAAAACTCCAGATCAGCTGTTATGATTCGCCAATCTGGAATTTCCTAGTTACTTACGGATTTGTCCGTTTCCGTAAATGATATATTTTGTTGTAGTTAGCGCCAGGAGACCCATCGGACCTCTGGCATGAAGTTTTTGTGTACTAATGCCGATTTCTGCACCAAATCCAAATTCAAATCCATCCGTAAACCGGGTAGAGGCGTTTACATAGACCGCAGCAGCATCAATTTCTTCCAGGAACTTCTGGGAATGGGCATAATCATTTGTGATGATCGCCTCGGAATGTCCTGTATTATATTTGTTAATATGGGAAATGGCATCTGCTATGGAATCAACCGTTTTAACAGACAGGATGTAATCCAGGTACTCACTGCCCCAGTCTTCATCGGAAGCAGGAAGCACACCTGCTGCTGCATCCATCGCAGGTTTATCACCCCGAAGCTCTACCTTTTTTTCGTCCAGGCGTTTTTTCAATGCCGGGAGCAGGGCATTTATTACATCCTTATGTACAACAATGGATTCACATGCATTGCATACACCGATTCTCTGGGTTTTTGCATTGAATATAATATCGATAGCCATATTAAGATCTGCTGTTTCATCTACATAGATGTGGCAGTTTCCGGTTCCGGTTTCGATTACCGGGATGGTGCTGTTGTTCACAACCGCTTTAATTAAGCCGGCACCCCCTCTTGGGATTAGCACATCTACGTACTGGTTTAATTTCATAAATGCAGTTGTGGTTTCCCGGTTACTGTCCTCGATCAGCTGAATGGCATCTTCTGTAATCTTCTGAGCCGCCAGTGCCTTGCGGATTACGGATACGATGGCCTTATTCGAATGGATGGCATCACTTCCGCCTTTTAGTATAACAGCATTTCCGGTTTTAAAGCAGAGTCCGAAAGCATCTGCCGTAACATTGGGGCGGGATTCGTAAATAATACCCACGACACCAAGGGGGACTCTTTTTTGACCGATCATTAAACTGTTGGGGCGCTTTTTCATAGAAAGAACCTCTCCGATGGGGTCTTCTAGAGCCACCAGCTGGGTCAGCCCTTCCGCCATTCCTTCGATCCGTGCCCGGGTCAGCAAAAGGCGGTCAACCAGCCCTTCTTTCATCTGGTTTGCACGGGCTGCTTCAATGTCTTTTTCATTTTCTTTTAATATGGTATCGCTTTCCTTTAAAAGGGCATCAGCTACTGCTTCCAGTGCCGCATTCTTTTTCAGGGTTTCTAATGTCTGCATTGATGGTTTTGCCTCCTGGGCTTTCTGCCCAATTTCCTGTAATGTTGGCATCTTAATCCTCCTCACAATTGTTTTTGCGGTATCCTTACCATTAATCTATGCAAAGTAGCATGCAGCAGGTGTAATCAGTATCTGGGGCAGAATATCGTGTACATCAGACGGGACTGCATCTACTACCTGAAAATCAAAAGCAACTGCTATAGTTTTGTGTTTCTTATGTATACTCAGATACCGGTCATAAAATCCCTTTCCATAACCGCATCTGTGGCATGCAGAATCAAAAGCTACACCGGGAACGATTACCAGTGCATCTTCTTCAAGAGCCTGCTCGGAGGTTTGCGGTTCTGGAATATGAAAATAACCGGGTGCCACATCCTCATAAGAATGGATATAATAATAATCCATATCAGCGCCCTTTACCTTAGGTGCCGCTACACGTTTCTTCTGCCGCCAGGCCTCTTCGATGAGCTCCCTGGTGGAAACCTCTCCGTTATAATCCATATAGACGTAGATACAGTCTGCCTTTTGAAAATCTTCCGACCGGATGATCTTCTGGCAGATTTCATGGCTGTCTGTGCGGATTATTTCGGGAGTTAGCTGTGCACGTTTTTGAAATATTTCTTTTCTAATTTCCTTTTTTTCCATATTTATACCTTGCTATTCCTCAATTATCAGTTTGAAGGTGATTTTCCTCCAAACTTCTCACCTAAATTTACGATGGTGCCGTCTTCTTCCTGCATATCAATATTATTTAACTGGCTTCTTAAATTACTGCGGATGGATTCCACATATTCTCTTCGCAGGTCTGCCTGTTCCTTTTTTTCCGGTTCGGTCAGTCCCTCCGCTTTTGATTTTCTAGCCAGTGCATTGATTCGATCTAACTTTTCCTGATTCATAGATTCAACTCCTTTTGTTTTATATTACTGCATTTCTTCCAGGTAATCAATTAAGTAGAAATCTGCATCGGACTTTGCCAGAAACAGGGTTCCATGATTACGTCCCTGGACTATTTTATGTAGAACATGGAAATCTTCTCCGTTGGCAATTACCATATCCGTACCCGCGGAGGTAGCAATTTTAGCAGCAACCAGTTTAGTTGCCATGCCGCCGGTTCCCACACTGCTGCTGCTGCTGTCTTTTCCCATATTCATTAAATGATCATCCAGTGTTTCTACAATATCGATAAATTTAGCATTGGGATTCTGATTTGGGTCATCGGTAAAGAGACCATCAATATCGGAAAGCAGAATCAGAAGATCAGCTCCCACTAATGCGGCTACGATTGCCGAAAGGGTATCATTGTCACCAAAGCGCATTTCATAGGTAGATACGGTATCATTTTCATTAACGATGGGAATTGCACCAAGCTTCAGCAATTCCTGAAAGGTGTTTAATGCATTTTTACGGCTTAAATTATCTACCATTGTATTTTTTGTCATAAGAATCTGTGCAGCCATCTGTCCGTACTCCGCAAACAGTTTTTGATATATCATCATTAATTTTGCCTGGCCAATAGCGGCACATGCCTGCTTTCTGGCAATTTCATCCGGCTTGGATTCCATGCCTACCGCCTTTGTCCCCACCGCAATTGCGCCGGAAGATACTAGAATCACATCTTTTCCCATATTGCGCAGATCACTTAATTCACGTACCAGAATTTCCAGTTTCGTCAGGTTCAGCGCGCCTGTTTCCTCATGTGTCAAAGAAGAGGATCCGATTTTTACAACAATTCTTTTTTTATCTATTAGTTTTTCACGAATGTTCACTTTGTGCCTCCTTCACTATTTCCAAACTATCTTACACCATTTTTAGGAAATCGTCCAGTGGTCTATGTGGAATAATTCTCTAAAAAATTATACAGCTCACTGAAATCTTCCAGATACTTCCCTTCTTTGATCTCCTCCTGCACACTTTCCGGGAGGCGGTTCATGTGGATGTTGGTATATTCATAAAGGATATCATCCTTTGTACGGTATACGGTTATTTTTCCATTTTCTTCTTTCAGATAGAATTTTCCTTTATCAGAGGCATCTGCGGTTACTTTTTTATCTTTGCTGAATGATACATCTTTCGCCTGCATTTTTAAAATTTCATCCTGCCCGGACTGCAATTCATAGTTATGCGTCCAGCGGTAGCTGGCATAGTAGGCGAAACATAATAAACAGACGCTAAATAAAACGCCGACACTATATTTCCATTTCATAAGATCACTCCTTTGGAAATAGTATCGGCATTCTCAGATTACTTATGCACGTTTATTGTCACTTTCTAGTCAAAAATACGCTTTTTATGGAATTTGTGACTTCGCGGCAGTCGTCAATTGGAACCGCAGGCGCATCCATCCGGCTCATTGCTCACGATAATAAATATTTAAGATTCGGTTCTAAGAGAACCCCTTCTTTAACCGGATAACCGTATTGGTCACCGGACTGTATGCATCTGCAGACAAACTGATGCGCTTCTTCTGCTGCATTTACCAGCTCGTCGCCTTTCATCAGTTTTCCAAACAGTACGCTGGCAAACAGATCACCGGTACCGGGATAGGATCTTCCAGTGCTGGATTTGGATAAAATCTGTACGTCTTTTCCTTGGCAAAGTGCGATGGATTGGGGATAACCCGGTAAAGGGACGCTGGTAATAACACAACTGCGGCATCCTTTTTCCATTAACTTTTCTGCGATGCGTCCAATTTGTTTTTCATCACTGGATTCCAGACAGGGCTCACCGGTTATCAGACAGCTTTCTGTATAATTGGGTGTCACCAGTGTGCTGTGTGGAAGTAACGCCCACATTGCCTGATTATAGGAATCGTCAAAATTCATATAGAAGCTGCCGTGGTCACCCATAATGGGATCAAACAGAACATCTGCTTTGGGAAAGTGCTTCAAAAACTGCAGAACCTCCCGGACCACACGGACATTTCCAAGATATCCAATGAAAATGTAATCAAATGTTATTTGGCTGTTACTAAAATGTTCTGCGGCGTCTTCTACAAAGGATGGCAGGGGCATCATCACCGGTTTGCCGAAACCTCCGGTATGAGTTGACAGAATCATCGTCGGCACCGGGCAAGGCTCGATACCCATTATGGAAAATACCGGAAGTATATTTGTCATAGCAGCTTTTCCAACGCTGCACATATCATGGATTACAGCAACTCTTTTAATCGGTTTCATCTGTTGCCTTTCTATAAAATGCGGCATTTTTTCAATATTGCAACCATCAGGCGGCCTTTTGGCAGCTCCAGAATCTCCCGCTCCCTTATGCCCTTGAGCTTAATCAGACATACACAGTAGACAATTACTCCGATGAGGATTGCAATAATCGTGGATACTGCATTTCCCAGAAACTTATTGAACAGCCATTGCACACCGAATACGATCAGCCCCATAACTGCAGAGGATAAAAGGGGAATTAAAAATGTCTTTTTCAACTCCTGACGGTAATGGAGATGCTTTTTGATGGAAAGGGCATTTAGTATACAGATCACAAAGGCAAAGAATATATTCGCATAGACAACACTGTATATATTCAGAGAAGCTTTTGTTAATAACAGCATCAGTACAAATATATGTAAGACCAGAGCGATCGCTGCATGGATTAAAGGAGCTCTCAACTGATTGAGGCCCTGTAGGATTCCTGTTGTCAGTGTTGACAGCGCAAACAGAACGATCATAAGTGCACCGGCCTGCATGATTCCTGTTGTAAGGGCGCGTCCGTCATTAAAAAGAAGCTTCATGATGGGTGTGGCAAGCGCTGCCATTCCCACCGCACAGGGGATGGTAATCACCATGGTATAGCGGATGGTATTGCGCACTTTAATGGAAGCGTCTTTAAAATCATGATCTACCATTGCTTTTGTCAGGCTGGGAACCACGGAGGGCGCCAGACAGGAAGCCAGTGCCAGAGGTACATTCATCAATACCCGGAATTTACCCACATAGACACCCCAGATGATGGTATACTGCTTTTCCGTATAACCCTGTCCGGATAAAACAGCATTAAAAATACCTTGATCCAATACAGTTATGATGTTGTAGATTACCGTACTTAAAACAACCGGAATGATGGTCATGAGGATTGCTTTGTAAATAAGTGCGTCGGGTTCCAGCCTTTTGGTAGGATCCTGGCGCATCTGCTTTTTGAAATTTCTCTGATAAGAGCTGAATATAACCACAAGGAAAATAAGCGCCACTGCTACGCTGACGACGGTACCCAGAGTACCGCCGGCTGCTCCCAATGCAGGAGGAAGGGAACTATTTCCAAGATTACTCCCTTTTTCCTTTACAATGGATGCTCCGTAATTAAATAATATGCCTGCTGCGGCAACTGAGACTACCGCATTTACAATCTGTTCAATGACCTGGGACACTGCCGTAGGAACCATAGAACCATGCCCCTGATAGAAACCGCGGAATACTCCTGCAATGGCAAAGATAAATACCGCCGGAGCCAGTACGCGCAGTCCATAGGAAGCCATTTCCGTCTTCATGATGTCTTTTGAAATCACGCCTGCCAGAAGGAAGGTTAAAACGGAAACGATACCTCCTGCGATTACCGCAAATTTCAGGGAACATTTAAAAACTTTATATGCATTTTTTTTCTGTCCTAAATGTAACCGTTCTGATACCAGCTTGGATACAGCCAGAGGAAGGCTGAAGGAGGATACCATCAACAGAATGGTGTAGATTTCATTAGCTGTTGAATAGTAACTGTTTCCTTCATCTCCCAGAATATTTGTAAGGGGAATGCGGTAAATCATGCCTATAATTTTGGCAAGAATAGAAGCTACCGCAAGAATTGTACCCTGCACTAAAAACGAATTACTCTTCTTCTTCTTTCCCACGTCATACCTCGTTTATCTCATGTTTTATTCCCGCGGGCAACGAGCCAAACGGACATGCTGGGCTTCCATTTGGCGACTGCCGCGAGGGTCAAATTACCCCAATGCTTGCAACGGGGTACTGAATTTTTCACTACTGAATTACTACATTGCTTTCATAATTTTTCGGTACGATGCAGACCCAGGTCTTGCCCTGATTTAATACGATCTCTTTGCCGGAGGCATCATAGTATTTTGCAGGCCCCCATTCATCATCTTTCTTCCAGGTTCCTTTTTGGTAAGTACCGTCTGAAAATACAATAGCATTTCCACCTGATTTTGTATCTATGTTCAAATAACCGTTATCGTCATAATTTTCTACTTGTGAATACTGGAAAATGACGTTTTTAAATGCCAGCTGTTCATCGGTAAGCTGATCAATCTGCTCTTTTTTATACTGGGAACGGTAGTAAAGCTTGTCCTCTGTATTGTAATCAAACCAGGGTTTGTTGATCTGGTAAGCAGGCTCGATATGCTGGGCGGAACCATCTGTATATGTGATTTCTTCGCCGTCCTTGGCAAATTTATAATGCCCGGTATAATCATCTGCTAATTCGGTGCTGTAACCCTTGTTTTCAATGGCCTTATTAATTCCTTCTTCGCTGATATATACATTGTGGGGAGAGGGCCTGTCTGAGGAACGGTAGAAAATATCTTCTCCTGCGTATCCCTTCAACTTGCCGGCTTTTTCCTGGTACTCCAGTCCGCTGATGTTATTAACCCGGTCTGAATTTAATAAATCAAAAGCGTAAACAGCCTGTCCAAAATGGGTATAAATGGCATCAAATTCCAGGGCATACCGAACATAATAGTCACGGCAGCTTCTCACGGAACCGATCTTTTCCATATCCTTGTAATCTTCAAAGATTCCCATGAGACGTGTTAATCCGCCTTCTACCGGCGCTTCGTATACGATGCCTGCACGGGCAATCCCTGCCTGGGGGCATGCGTCTATGATATTGTTCAGCATAATCGCAATCGGACGCTTATATGCAAGATTGACATCGGTTAATGCTCCTGTCAGATAACTGTGCACCTGCCCCTGGGCATTGGGTGTCTCACGTTTGGAATTCTGATCCTCCGAAT
>NZ_JAWYAJ010000011.1:0-7851 GCF_034124845.1 Robinsoniella sp. | reverse complement strand
CGAATTGTTGACGGTAAAAGAACCGGTCTCCAGTTCTGAATCTGTTTCCAGAGCAGCCGTAGTATCATTTGCTGTCTGTGTTGCAGGTTCTGTCTCTCCTTTTTTCTGGCAGGCGGTAAAAGTAACTGCTGTCAAAGTCAATAATGCAAGTACTGTTAATTTTTTCATAGTTTTCGTCCTTCTTATCTGTTTATTTTCAGCGCATTTAAAATTTCTTCCTGCTTGGTTTCCATAACTTTCGCTTCCTCCGGCTCCATATGGTCATAACCCATTAAATGAAGCATACTGTGCGCTATCAAAAAAGCAAATTCCCTTTCTACAGAATGTCCGTAAGCTTCTGCCTGTTCCAGAACCTTTTCTACGGAAATTACGATATCACCCAATAATAATTCCCCGGATTCCGGATTAAAGCATTCCGCCCATGCATCTTCCAAATATTCAAAATCTGCAGGCTCATCATATTCCAGCATAGGAAAAGACAACACATCGGTTGCCCTGTCGATTTCCCGGTATTCATAATTCATGACTCTTATCTCTACATTGGAGGTTAAGGTAAGATTTATTTCAGCTTCATAGGGACAATTCTCGTGATCCAAAGCCTCCCTTATTACTTTTTCAGCCATTGCCCGGTAATCAAAAGAAAAGGGAACCTGGCATTCTTCTTCATACTGTATTGTCATGTTGTGTTGTCCTTTCTGGTTCTTATCCCACTTAATTTCTCGTCCTGCGGACTTTTGACGTTTCCCTGGGCTTAGATTTCTTTTCATAATCATCATATGCCTGTACAATTTTCTGCACCAACGGATGTCTTACAACATCCTTGCTGGTTAACGTACAAAAGGAAATATCCTCTACTTTTTTCAAAACTTGAACGGCAACGTCCAGACCTGATTTTGTAGCAGCGGGAAGATCTTTTTGTGTTAAATCCCCGGTTACAATGACTTTTGATCCAAAACCGATTCTGGTAAGAAACATTTTCATCTGCGCAGGTGTGGTATTCTGGGCTTCATCCAGAATAATATAGGCATTATCCAGGGTTCGCCCCCTCATATATGCCAGCGGTGCAACTTCGATCAGTCCCTTTTCCATATTTTTCTGGAAGCTGTCCGGTCCCATAATCTGATACAGGGCATCATACAGCGGCCGCAGATACGGATCTACCTTACTTTGCAGATCCCCGGGCAGAAATCCCAGCTTTTCTCCTGCTTCAATGGCAGGTCGGGTCAGAATAATGCGGCTTACCTCATCATTTTTAAACGCATTGATTGCCATCGCCATGGCAAGATAAGTCTTACCCGTACCGGCAGGCCCGATACCGAATACAATCATCTTTTCACGTATAGCATCCACATATTTTTTCTGACCCAGTGTCTTTGGTTTGATTTGTTTACCGCTGATAGTATTGCAGATACAGTCTCTGTCAATTTCAACAATTGCAGATTCTTTATCTTCAAAAGACAGGGCAATGGTATAATCTACATTTTGTTCACTGATGATATTGCCCTTTTTCGATAATTCCACCAGCTGTAAAATAATGTTCTTTGCCTTCAGGGCGGCGGCTTCACTTCCCAAAATCTTTAAAGCGCCTTCCCTGGAGATTATCGTTACGTTCAGTGTTTTTTCAATTTTCTTAATGTGCTGGTCAAACTGGCCGAACACATTCTTCTCATGTTCCATGGGAACAGAGGTTATGATTTCAACGATACTCATTCACTTATAGTTCCTTCCTGTGGAGAAGCAATGATTTCTGTAGGGACTCTTTTGCCTGCTTTCCCAATCAAAATTAATTCTCCTTCTGCTTTACAGGTTTTCTCACCTACGTCTATTTTAACATTATTTTCAAATATTTGAACCCCTTTTTCCTGAATTTTTTCAATAAATTTATTAAGAGTTTCTGTTGCTTTGTTTCTTGCCTCTTTTTCACTGTATTTTTTGTCTGCAATCCGGTACTCTTTTACCACGGATTTACCAAAGCTCAGTGGCAGATAAAAGTCTTGAGTCAGCATTGCCTGATACTCCTGGGTTACGGTATCGGATTGTTCAAAATTCGAGGAAGGGTGGTTGATTCCTATGATATCCTGAAAGACCTTCAGATAAAAGCCTTCTTTTTCAAGTCCCGTATATTGCTTCTTTTTATAATTCAGGGGAAATTCATTTACATAGTGATAGCTGGTTTTTACATATATATCGGCATCTGAAGGAACATAACGTATATTGCTCACCTCTCCGCTGTCATTTAAGATTTCCAGCTTTCCAAGCACCAGGATATCCCCTTCTTTGATCTCATCTCCTACTTTTACCTGGGGAGCACCCGCTCTTGTAATCATCTTAACGATGGTTCCGTTTACATTGGAAATAATATCGCTGTCATCGTATTCTTTTTCTTCCGCCAGTTCCAAATCGGTGTTTTCCTGAACGTCAATAAACAGGCGGGTGCCTTTGATACGCACCGAAACCCAGATAAAGTCGGAAAATTGACGACGCAGTGCCGCGGCAAGTTCTTTACAGTCGATACCGGATTTTTTTGCGCCATGTCCGGCACCATTTTCGTTTAAGTATTCCAAAATGACTTCTCTTGTTTCTGAGTAATTCCCTTCAATACGGATATCCCAGATAAAGCAGGAAAGCAAAAACAACATTGCCAGGCAAACGAGAAAACCTGCCAGAAACAGCTTCCTTTTTTTATGCCGGTGGAGAAAAAAGGGAAGGCCATATCGTTTTTTTATTGTTATTTTTGTCCCTGACTTTCGAACCAGAGGCCGGATCTGGCGGAAATCCTTAATGGTCATGTTCACTTCGTAACAGATATCGGCAGGTAGTAAATTCCATAAGTAAATATTGTGGTTGGCACAGAGGTTTAAAAACCGTTCATAGGAATTCCCCTGTACCCGGACTCTAACATAGCCCTTTATGAACTGCAACAGCTTTTTTATCAAACAGAGCCCCTCCTGGTTTATAAATAGTTTATCTGTTCGATATGTCCTCTCACTTTCAGTTCATCGCTGGTATAATACATAATCACCAGATGTTTCCCCAGAATCTCCAATTTACAGGTTTTCGTGGCTAACATTAGCCGGTTATCCGTATATTCAATAATACCTCTATAATTTTCGATAAAGGCTTCCTCTTGTCCTGTAAGTGATACCAGTACTGCTCCAAGAGTCAGATCATCCGGTATTTCCATTGCCTGGGTCATCTTATAATACAACGGCTTTTTTTTCGAACTCATATACTATTTTTGCCTTTTATTACACAATATATGAGAGAATTATTTACTTATACCTGCCAAAAAAAATCATTCCGAACCAGGTCACGGTGGTACTGTCATAAAAGAAATCAATCTGACATTTTTCGGCGGATTCGGTTACCAGTATGCCATAGCTTTCAATGCATGGGAACATCTGCTCCGGATGACGGCAGGGAGAATCCGGGTAGGTGCAGTGTTCACAGATATGGCAGGATTCACTGGAAAGTGCCATACATTCTTCACCCAGGCTGCTTTGGATATCCCGAAGGAGGGCTCTGGTGACTTTCTCGTGTTCTTTGCGCGTAGACAGGGTTTCTTCCAGTATAGCGGTATCACTTACCTCAGCCAGAGTGGTAAATAAAAGTGCCTTTTCATAATTCAGGCATTTTCTATGACAGTCATCTACACTGCCCACTGCCGGCGGACAGGACCAGGTAGTGCCGTAGCACTCACATTCTTGCTGGCAGATCTGCCTGACATTTTCCGAAAAAACCAGCTCACTGGTATCTAAAAATCCATATTGGCAGATGGGATAGGAAGCGATTAGGGCTTCCAGGTTTTCGAAGTTACTGATTTCTTTCATGTTACTGTTCTCCTAAAAATTTATTCCCGCAAGCAACGAGCCAAACGGACACGCTGGTTCGTCCATTTGGCGGCTGCCGCGAGGGTTGCTTAACGTCCAGTGGACGTTCGCTTAACAACGGGGTGTCCCACTTCTACAAGCCGAACGTATTGCTGCAGGGAAAATCTTCCGTCATGGGTCATTCCCAGCTGTTTATCGGACATTTCCCCGATGCTGATGATATTGGTAAGCCCTGTCCGGGACAGCTTCTGTATCAAAGGAGCGTTAAACGGATAAATGCCTGCTGTCTGCAGATAAAGCTTAGATTTAAGCAATGCAGCTGCGATTCTGTCCTGCTTCAGAGGCTTTACCCAGATATTCCCATAGAGCAGCGACAATTCCAGCTCCGAGTCCCGTTTGCAGGTAACGCTGCTTCTTCGGTTCTGGTAAATGATTTCCTTTTCCTTTATATTTTCCAGGCGCCTTGTGAGGGCTTCCAGGGTCAGTTTTCCCTGAAGATAATCCGGAAGTACATATTCCGGTTCGATTTCTTCCATTATTTTTGCAAAGCGTTTACCAAAAGCGGCTGCCTCTTCAAAGTTATCCGTATCCACATAAATGCCCTGGCAGGAATTGCACAACAGCTGGTTTGTCTCAAAGAGGTGATGAGCCAGTTTAACAAGGAGAGCATCCGAAACCCCCATATCCTGTATGTAACAGAAGCTGAGTTTGTGTCCCCACTCCACGATCTCTGCATTGACCGGGGCATTTTTTCTCACCGCTTCAATTGCATTATCCGATCCCCATACGACGATGGTATTTGCAAAGTGCATTAGTTTTTGCACAGACAGAAGATCGGATGACGGTGTGTCAAATACATAGATATATTCTTTAAGCCTTGGTTCATATTCGATGAGCTTTTTCAGCAGGAATACGGAAAGCCCGTGATCAGCGGAGGGGAGTTTCAAAATGTTTATATTTCCGGTCAGCAGCCCCTCCAGAACACTGTATGCAGGCAGGATATCCATATTTCCTGCCGCTATATGAAAAAGTACACCTTTGGGTACAATCAGAATATGATCACTCTGTTTCAGGGAATCCAGCTCACGTGATGTTCTTTTACTCAGCGCATCTTTTTGAAAGGTTTCCACCAATGTATGTATATCCTCTTTTGTTATCTCCTCATGTTGGAGAAAGGGTGCGAATTCTTTATTTAAATTTCCACCTAGAAAGTCATCTGTAAATCGCCCGGCTGCATTCAATACCGTCTGACGATCAAGTGATTTATTGGATAGGGTATCCACGATCTGATGGGAAACCAGTTCAATTGCCTTTTCCGTTTCCGTATTGCTCCATAGATTGCCATTGATCAGCAGCATTAAATTCCTCCTTCCAGAATGTCTTTCGCTCCTGCGGAACAGGTCTTTACATCCTGTGCGCCCACTCGTCCCAGAATTTCCAGATAATCACTTTCGATGCCGCAGCCGCACTCTTCATGGGAATGGATGCAGCCCAGGTCATCGGTCATAATACTCATGATGGGAATACTGGAATGTACGGGTGTCATCAGGTTAATCAATCCTGTTTTGCCATTGTCCAGAGGTTTCAGGGTCTCCACATCACGGATAATTACCCTGGCGTAAGAAGGAATGTGGAAATGATGGTTTTTACAGGTACAGTATAGAACGGGATGTTCGGCTGCACCAAAAAACTCATGTATCTGATCCTGTTCGATTCCCAGGGTCTGTTTAGCCAGAGCATAGAGTTTTTCCTTGGAAATCTCTTGCTGGGAGAATTGTTTCCAGCCACCGCCAAGAAGGATTTTAGACCCTTTGGGAAGACGGCAGCTAAGATTGGCTTCCTGCATTTTTTCCAGCAGGAAGAACAGATACGAGGGAAAACCAATAATGCGGACAGCCGTCTTTTTCTGAGCCAGGTTCACAGTTCTCTTCAGCAATCCTTCCAGGTTCAACTGATATTTTCCGTTTTTATACGTCAGGGCATACTTTCTGGAAAGAGGCAGTGCATACATGGAAGACAAAGTGGCTGTTTTGGATATCACTGTTTTATTTTCACGTACCGGCTGATATCCCAGCATGATATAGTGAGCTGGTTTCAGAGAAAAAATCCGGTGTATTTTACCAAGCCTTATTGCCATTTTGGAAAAGAGTAAAATTTCTCCCGGAGAGTAACTGATTTTACTAACCTTTCCGCTGGTACCTGACGAGGTAACTTTGACAAAGGAAGAATGCTCCAGGGATATATCATTTCTTTTAAAATAAGAGGTAGGGATTACCGGTATGCGGTACAGGTCTTCTTCTGATTTAAGCTGTTCTGGGGCAAAACCATTTAATTTGCAAATTTCCCGGTATGAGTTTGAATTTTCATAGAAATCCCTGCAGACTGCTTTCATCCCATGGAAAAAGAAATCCCGGTTTTGCTGATAACTGTAAGGGTTTTTGGTTCCAAATAATTTGCATAAGTTTTTATCCATCACGTTCCTCCCTTTGTCCCATCAGGACGATGAACTGGAAGCAGATGCAGCAGCGGCACCGGCTGCGGCTGCAGAGGCACAAAGTGCTGCCTGCTGTGCGATTACCAGGGATACCACTCCATTGAGTGTGGCTGTCTTCATAGGCTGAAGCTGGGGCATATAGTCACACATGGTCAGAACGCCGGCATACATCAGACGCTGCCTGGCACCAATGCCAAATGCTCCAAATCCTTTCTGGGAATGGAGATAATCGTCCACATCCATGATATCCTGTGCCAGTGTTTTTAGGTCGGTATCTAAAAGTGCCAGTACCCCCAGTGTAGCCAGTTCGTAGCTTGTGCCGTATTTATGGCCGTGGGATTTCAGATCATCGAATAATGCCATTGCTTTTTCACACTTCTGCGCTGCTGCCTCTTCCCCCAATGCCAGGATATGGCTTAAGGACTGTACGGCATTCCCCGAAAAGAAGTAAGGTTTCAAAAGCGTATAGCAGCGCTCCATTTCCTGCTCGATATAGATATCATCCAGTTGGGAGAGGGCGAGCAGGGCGGCAAAGGAACTGTCTTCACCGGATGTGAGAAATGGATGTGCTTCCTTCATACGATTGTAGATCGTTCTGGTCCGATGAATAATCTGTTCGTATTGTCCGGGTTCCGCCATATCTGAGATTACGGAGGCTGCTACCGTTAGGTATTCCGATCCCCAGAAAACTTCTTTTAACTTTCCGTAAATATCCAGTAATTGGTTAAGTTTATTCTCCGGACTGGGTGAAAGGGAAAGGGTTGATACCGTTGCCATCTTAGAAATGCCCCGGAAATTTGAGAAAAAACCGGTCTTCTCTTTCAGGAGGTCCCGGCAGTCCTTCATCACTCCGGCATCTGCCTGAAGCCCTCTGATTGTAAATAAGCTTGCACACAGCGGATAAATATAATAGCTCTCCCAACCGAATGCATTTTTTACAATGTCTCTGTTTTGTATAAAAAGCTGACAGCGTTTTTGTAATTCATCTCTCATAATTTTCGCCTCCTGCATGATCGTTTAAATGTTTGTGTTTTCATTATGTTCTACACTATTATACATTAGAAAGTCTGGGAAGCCAATCAAAAAAAGAAGTCTATCTGATATTGGATAAACTTCTTCTTTCATGCTATGAATTAAATTGACGAAACAAACTTTTAGTGGTGCGTGGACTTGCCTGCCGGTGGATTTCCTTTGCCTTCATACCATTTTGCCTGATCTCCTGCCTCCAGCCCAGTTGTGCTGCTAACTTATAAGCAAATCGGGGAAAACCAGGTGAAATATAGATATTATTTCTTGCTTTTTTGTATAGGATCATATCCTTCATATGAGCAAGGGAAAGAACAATCTGTTTCATGGGACCCTTATCTGAGCTTTCGCTGCCCAGCATCGGAAGCATGCCTCCACCGCCTATGCCTATACCATATCCCCAATTGACACCTGCTTTTTGACACCAGCATTTTAACATATCAAGAGCGGTTTTGTTCTGTCTGCCTTCATAAAATCCACAGTTAGCGATCGCATAAACCA